>NZ_JBHIOT010000019.1:0-140295 GCF_042195745.1 Bartonella sp. AP7XZML | reverse complement strand
CTTCGTTTTGCTATTCGTGAAGGTGGTCGTACTGTTGGTGCCGGTATCGTCTCTAAGATCATTGAATAAATAATGCTTGTTGAGTGCTTTGATTATTGAAGGCACTTTGTATAACAGGGAAATAAAGAGCATGAACAGTCAGAATATTCGCATTCGCTTGAAAGCGTTTGATCATAGAATTCTTGATACGTCGACGCGTGAGATCGTATCGACTGCTAAACGTACCGGTGCAAATGTCCGTGGTCCCATTCCGCTTCCGACGCGGATTGAGAAGTTTACGGTCAATCGTGGACCGCATATCGATAAGAAAAGTCGTGAGCAGTTTGAGATGCGAACACATAAGCGTCTTCTTGACATTGTTGATCCAACGCCGCAAACAGTGGATGCGCTTATGAAGCTCGATCTTTCTGCTGGTGTGGATGTAGAAATTAAGCTCTGAGGTTTGAGGACAGAAGGAACAGACCCGATGCGTTCAGGTGTAATAGCACAGAAGCTGGGCATGACCCGTATTTATAATGATGCTGGTGAGCATGTGCCGGTGACGGTACTTCGTTTGGAGAATTGTCAAGTCGTTGCTCAGCGTACAGTTGAAAAGAATGGTTATACTGCTGTTCAATTAGGTGTAGGCTTTGCTAAGGTTAAGAATACTTCACAAGCTCTTCGTGGACATTTTGCTAAGGCTTCTGTTGAGCCTAAAGCCAAAATAGCAGAGTTTCGTGTGAGTCCCGACAATCTTCTTGATGTTGGTACTGAGATTACAGTGGAACATTTTGTTCCAGGACAAAGAGTTGATGTGACTGGTACCAGTATTGGTAAGGGGTTTGCTGGTGTTATGAAACGACATAACTTTGGTGGGCATCGTGCTTCTCATGGTAATTCGATTACACATCGTGCTCATGGTTCTACAGGGCAGTGCCAAGATCCTGGTAAAGTTTTTAAAGGTAAAAAAATGGCTGGCCATATGGGGCAAGTGCGTGTAACAACACAGAATATTGAAGTTATTTCCACTGATAGTGAGCGTGGTTTAATTTTAGTGCGTGGTGCTGTTTCTGGTTCTAAAGGTTCTTGGATTTTGATACGGGATGCTGTGAAGAAGCGTCTTCCTGAGAATGCTCCAAAGCCTGCTGGTATTCGCCGTCTTGTGAAGGAGAAAGCGGAAATGGTTACTCCGGTGACGGAAACCTCTGAGGTTGAGGGAGCCTAATAATGGATCTTGTAATTAAAACTCTTGATGGTAATGAAGCTGGCAAATTAAAGGTTTCTGAAGCTATTTTTGATCTTGTTCCGCGTGAGGATATTTTGCAACGTGTTGTTCGTTGGCAGCTTGCACGTCGTCAGCAGGGAAGTCATCAATCCCAAGGTCGTTCTGATGTATCGCGAACAGGGGCAAAAATGTTTAAACAGAAAGGAACTGGGCGTGCTCGACATTCATCTGCACGTGCACCGCAGTTTAGGGGTGGGGGTAAGGCACATGGACCGGTGGTTCGTAGCCATGCGCATGATCTTCCTAAAAAGATTCGTGCTCTTGGGTTACGTCTTGCTTTATCTGCAAAATTAAAAGCAAAAGATTTAATTATTGTGGATGAGTTGACTGTTAAGGATGCTAAAACGAAAATGCTTGTTTCTCATTTTTCTAAGCTTGGATTTAATAACGCTCTCTTGATTGATGGTAAAGAGATTGATATTAACTTTTTTCGTGCAGCCTCTAATATCCCTAATATTGACATTTTGCCTATTCAGGGAATTAATGTTTATGATATTTTGCGTCGCAGCAAACTTGTTTTATCAAAAGCAGCTGTTGAGGCTCTTGAGGAGCGTTTTAAATGACAGATCTTCGCCATTATGATATAATTATTAGTCCAGTTATTACTGAAAAGGCGACTATGATTTCTGAATATAATCAAGTTGCTTTTAATGTCGCGCCGAAAGCGACGAAGCCTGAGATTAAGGCTGCTATTGAAGCGCTTTTTAGCGTAAAAGTTAAAGCAGTTAACACGGTAGTCCGTAAGGGTAAAGTGAAGCGTTTCAAAGGTATAGTTGGTCGGCAGAGTGATGTCAAAAAAGCGATCGTAACTCTGGCCACTGGTCAGACTATCGACGTTTCGACAGGTCTTTAAAGGCTCGGAGATAGGAATAATGGCACTTAAGCAGTTTAATCCAACGACACCTGGGCAGCGTCAGCTTGTTATTGTGGAACGTTCTTGTCTTTATAAGGGAAAACCTGTAAAGATGTTAACTGAAGGTTTGTCTTCAAAGGGTGGACGTAATAATCGCGGTCGTATTACTGCTCGTTTTCAGGGTGGTGGACATAAACGTAGTTATCGGTTTGTCGACTTTAAGCGTCTTAAACGTGATGTTTCAGCAAAGGTTGAGCGTTTAGAATACGATCCTAATCGTACCGCTTTTATTGCTTTAATCCGCTATGAGGATGGGCAATTGAGTTATATTCTTGCACCACAGCGTCTTGGTGTTGGTGATTCTGTTATGGCTGGTTTAAATGTGGATGTTAAACCAGGTAATGCTATGCCTCTTGCTAATATGCCTGTAGGTACAATTATTCATAATGTTGAGATGAAGCCAGGGAAAGGCGGACAGATTGCACGTTCAGCAGGTGCTTATGCGCAGTTGGTTGGACGAGATCATGGTATGGCTATTCTTCGTTTAAATTCTGGTGAGCAGCGTTTGGTTCCGAGTAGCTGTTTTGCAACTGTTGGCGCTGTTTCAAATCCTGATCATGGGAATATTAATGATGGTAAGGCGGGGCGGTCACGTTGGCGTGGTAAACGTCCACATGTTCGTGGTGTTGCTATGAACCCCGTTGATCACCCACACGGTGGTGGTGAAGGTCGTACATCGGGGGGGCGCCATCCAGTTTCTCCCTGGGGTAAACCTACGAAAGGTAAGCGTACGCGCTCCAATAAAGCCACTGATAAATTTATTATGCGTACGCGTCATCAACGCAAGAAATGAGAAAGGTAGTCTGAGGTGGTTCGTTCAGTGTGGAAAGGTCCGTTTGTTGACGGCTATCTTCTTGGTAAAGCAGAGAAGGTACGTGCAAGTGGGCGCAACGAAGTTATAAAAATATGGAGTCGTCGCTCTACTATTTTACCGCAATTTGTTGGTTTAACTTTTGGTGTTTACAACGGTAATAAGCATATTCCTGTTTCTGTTTCTGAAGAGATGGTTGGGCATAAGTTTGGTGAGTTCGCTCCTACCCGGACTTATTATGGTCATGGTGCCGATAAAAAAGCGAAGAGGAAGTAGGAATGGGAAAAGCTAAAGTTTCGCGCCAGCTTAAAGATAATGAAGCAAGAGCTGTCACGCGGACAATTCGTGTTAGTCCGCAGAAGCTTAATTTAGTTGCTGCAATGATTCGTGGTAAAAGAGTTAATGTAGCGCTCGCTGATTTGATGTTTTCACGCAAGCGAATTGCTGCTACTGTGAAAAAAACGCTTGAATCAGCAATTGCAAATGCAGAAAATAACCACGATCTTGATATTGATTCGCTTGTTGTGGCGGAGGCTTATGTTGGTAAGTCGATAGTGATGAAGCGCTTTCATGTTCGTGGTCGAGGGCGTGCTAGTAGAATTGAACGTCCATTTTCGCATCTTACTGTTATTGTTCGTGAAGTTACCGAAAAAGTGGAGGCCGCGTAATGGGGCAGAAGATCAATCCAATAGGACTTCGTCTTGGTGTTAATCGGACTTGGGACTCTCGTTGGTATGCTGATAGTGGTGAATATGGGCGCCTTCTTCATGAAGATTTGAAAATTCGTTCATATGTGCTTGAGGAACTTAAACAGGCGGCTGTTTCTAAGGTTGTTATTGAGCGTCCTCATAAAAAGTGTCGTATTACAATTCATTCTGCACGTCCTGGTTTGATTATTGGTAAAAAGGGAGCTGATATCGAAAAGCTTCGTCGTAAGCTCTCAGAAATGACGGATGCTGAAACTTCATTGAATATTGTGGAGATTCGTAAACCGGAGATTGATGCGACAATTATTGCGCAATCAATTGCTCAACAGTTAGAGCGTCGTGTTGCTTTTCGTCGTGCAATGAAGCGTGCTGTTCAGTCTGCTATGCGTCTTGGTGCGGAAGGTATTCGTATCAATTGTTCTGGCCGTCTTGGTGGTGCTGAAATTGCTCGTATGGAATGGTATCGTGAAGGTCGTGTTCCACTTCATACCTTGCGTTCTGATGTTGATTACGGTACAGCAGAAGCTAAGACCGCTTATGGTATTTGTGGTATTAAAGTTTGGGTCTTTAAGGGTGAGATTCTTGAGCATGATCCGATGGCTTCAGAACGTCGTGCTACGGAAGCTGATCAATCTGGTTCTTCATCGAATCGTCGCCGCGAAAATGCTTAGTTTTTGAGATTGAACTAAAATTTGGAGTAGAGAACAATGTTGCAGCCAAAGCGCACAAAGTTCCGTAAACAGTTCAAAGGCCGTATTCACGGTTTTGCGAAGGGTGGTACGGATTTGAATTTCGGTGCCTACGGTTTGAAGGCTGTTGAGCCGGAGCGGGTTACTGCTCGTCAAATTGAAGCGGCGCGTCGTGCGATTACACGTTATATGAAGCGTTCTGGTCGTGTGTGGATTCGCATTTTTCCAGATCTTCCGGTTACATCTAAACCGACTGAAGTTCGTATGGGTAAAGGTAAGGGAAGTGTTGATTATTGGGCTGCACGTGTTGCTCCTGGGCGCGTCATGTTTGAGCTTGATGGAGTTCCGGAGGATGTTGCACGTGAAGCACTAAGATTGGGTGCAGCAAAGTTGCCTATAAAAACGCGTTTCATCCAGCGTATTGCTGAATAATGAGGTTAAGCGATGAGAGCCACAGAATTACGGGCGCAAACGCTCGACCAAATGAAAGATGAATTGGCTAAGTTAAAGAAAGAGCAATTTAATTTGCGTTTTCAAAAAGCAACAGGTCAATTAGAAAAGACTGCGCGCGTTAGACAAGTTCGTCGTGATATTGCGCGTATTAAAACTTTTCTTCGTCAAAAGATAAGTGAAAGTAAGGTTTAAGGAAATAAGAGATGCCTAAACGCGTTTTGCAGGGTGTTGTTATTAGCGACAAAAGTGATAAGACTGTTGTTGTCAAAGTTGAACGCCGTTATTCTCATCCGCTTCTTAAGAAGACTGTTCGGCAGTCTAAAAATTATAAAGCGCATGACGAAAACAACCAATTCAAGATTGGGGATCAAGTTTCTATTCAAGAATCTAGACCAATTTCGAAAGATAAATGTTGGATTGTTGTAAAAGACAATGTAGCGTAATGAGTTAAGCTTATTGTTTTAGAATTTAACAGTGTGGTTATCATTGATAAATTTGAAGGCGATAACTTTATCGTTATTTGGCAGGCAAATCCGAGTGTGTAAAAGGTACAATCGGATATATGTGTTAAGAGAAGGTGGCCAGTCATGATTCAGATGCAAACAAACCTCGACGTTGCTGATAATTCTGGAGCGCGTCGTGTCATGTGCATCAAAGTGTTAGGCGGTTCAAAGCGGAAATATGCTTCGGTCGGTGACATTATTGTTGTTTCGGTTAAGGATGCAATTCCTCGTGGCCGTGTTAAAAAAGGTGATGTTATGAAAGCTGTTGTGGTTCGTACTGCTAAGGATATTCGTCGCGCAGATGGTAGTGTCATTCGTTTTGATAGTAATGCTGCGGTTTTAGTGGATAATAAAAAAGAGCCGATCGGTACTCGTATCTTTGGACCTGTTCCCCGTGAATTGCGTGGTAGGAATCATATGAAGATCATCTCGCTTGCTCCTGAAGTTCTGTAAGGAGTAAATGTTATGCAGAAGATTCGAAAAGGTGATAAAGTTGTTGTTTTGTCCGGTAAGGATAAAGGATGTAGTGGTGAAGTAATTAAGGTTAGTCCAAAAGAGAATAAGGCTTTTGTTCGTGGGATTAATATGATTAAACGTCATCAACGTCAAACGCAGAAGCAAGAAGCTGGAATTATTTCTAAAGAAGCTCCGATTCATCTGTCTAATTTGGCGATTGCTGATCCTAAAGATGGTAAGCCTACACGTGTAGGCTTTCGTATGAATGCAGATGGTAATAAAGTTCGTTTTGCCAAGCGTTCGGGAGAGTTGATTAATGGCTGAGGAAAGACAAATACCGCGTATGAAAGCGCATTATTTTGAAGTGATTCGTAAAGTGCTTCAAGAGAAGTTTAATTACAGAAATGCGATGCAAATTCCGCGGATTGATAAAGTTGTAATAAATATGGGGATAGGTGAAGCAACTGCTGATTCGAAGAAGCCTTCCCTTGCCGCTGAGGATTTAGGGCTAATAACGGGTCAGAAGGCTGTTGTTACGCGTGCGCGTAATTCTATTGCGACCTTTAAGGTTCGTGAAGGAATGCCTCTTGGGGCTAAAGTTACATTGCGTAAAGATCGTATGTTTGAGTTTTTAGATCGTCTTGTGACGATTGCTCTTCCGCGGGTTCGTGACTTTCGTGGTTTAAATCCAAAGAGTTTTGATGGTCGTGGCAATTTTGCTATGGGTATTAAAGAACACATTGTGTTTCCAGAAATCAACTATGATAAAGTTGATCAAATTTGGGGTATGGATATTATCGTTTGTACGACAGCAAAAACGGATGATGAAGCTCGTGAGTTATTGCGTGCTTTTAATTTTCCTTTTCGTTCGTAACGGCAAACGTAGTGAGGTGAAATTATGGCCAAAGTAAGTGCCGTTGAAAAAAATAAGCGTCGTGAGGTGATGGTAAAGCGCTATGCTGCCCGTCGTGCACGTTTGAAAGCAATAGTTATGGATCAGAAGGTTTCTCTTGAAGAACGTTTTAAAGCTTCTGTTCAGTTGGCAGAGTTGCCGCGTAATTCTTCGAAAGTTCGTATTCGTAATCGCTGTGAGGTTTCAGGTCGTCCGCGGGCTTATTATCGTAAATTAAAAATGTCGCGAATTGCGTTGCGTGAGCTTGGCTCTATTGGCTATATTCCTGGTATTGTAAAGTCTAGTTGGTAAGAGGAGATTATTTAATGTCTATGTCAGATCCTCTTGGTGATATGCTAACACGTATTCGTAATGCACTTGGTCGTAAAAAAGGTAAAGTAGTTACTCCAGCTTCGAAGCTTCGTGCGCACGTTCTTGATGTTCTTCAGTCGGAAGGTTATATTCGCGGATATAATCAAATTGATTTAGGTGATGGGAAAGCTGAGATTGAAATCGAATTGAAGTATTTTGAAGGGTTGGCTGCTATTCGTGAGATTTCACGTGTATCAAAGCCAGGGCGTCGTGTGTATGTTTCTGCTAAGTCACTTCCTCAGGTGGCAAATGGCCTTGGTATTTCGATTTTATCGACTCCTAAAGGTGTCATGGCAGATCATGAGGCGCGTGAACAGAATGTTGGTGGAGAACTCCTTTGTCGTGTTTTCTAAGTTATGTCAAGAAAACGGAAGAAAAAGTAGGTTAGAACAATGTCTCGTATTGGAAAGAAACCCATTTCAATTCCTTCTGGAGTTACTGCTACTGTTGAAGGACAGCTGGTTAAGGCAAAAGGTCCAAAAGGTGAGCTGAGTTACGTCGTCAATGATGAAGTCTTAGTCAAACTTGAGGAGAATATCATATCAGTTATGCCGCGGGATCAGTCAAAAGATGCGCGTTCTAAATGGGGTATGTCGCGCTCAATGATTGAGAACATTTTTTGTGGTGTGAAAGATGGTTTTGAAAAGAGGTTGGAGATTAATGGGGTTGGTTATCGTGCTGCTTTGCAGGGTAAGGATGTTCAACTATCTCTGGGCTTTTCGCATGATGTGGTTTATAAAGTTCCGTCGGGTGTTACTGTGACTGTTCCTAAGCCAACGGAAATTGTTGTTTCTGGAATTGATAAACAGCAAGTTGGACAAGTTGCAGCGGAGATTCGTGAGTATCGTAGGCCTGAGCCTTATAAAGGTAAAGGTGTTAAGCATGCAGATGAACGTATCTTCCGTAAAGAAGGTAAAAAGAAATAAGGATTTTGTATTATGGTTTCATCTAAGGACATTATCCAACGTCGTGCAAGGCGTGTTCGTCGTAGAATTAAAATGGTTTCTCATGATCGTCCTCGGCTTAGTGTTTATCGTTCAAATCAGAACATTTATGCTCAAGTTATCGATGATTTGCGGGGATGTACACTTGTTTCAGCCTCTACTCTTGAAAGTGATTTGAAAAAATCGTTAAAGAGTGGTGCTGATAAAAAGGCGGCCTTTGCTGTTGGTAAGTTAATTGCTGAGCGTGCGAAGAAAGCGGGTGTTAATGAGGTGGTTTTTGATCGTGGAGCGTATGTGTACCATGGTCGCGTCAAAGCTTTAGCTGAAGCTGCTCGTGAAGGTGGTTTGAATTTCTAAAATTTCTTATTTATGAATGAGTAAGGAGAGTTTAGAGTATTTCGTTTAAGTTCTTCCAGTTTGATGAGGGACTTTGTTATCGTGCTTCCGGAAAAGAAAAAGGAATGAGGAATGGCACAAAAAGAACGTGGTGAGAGAGAAGAACGCGATAATGAATTTGTCGATAGGCTCGTTCATATCAATCGTGTTGCTAAAGTTGTAAAGGGTGGTCGGCGTTTTGGTTTTGCTGCTCTTGTTGTCGTTGGAGATCAAAAAGGGCGTGTGGGTTTTGGACATGGTAAAGCCCGTGAAGTTCCAGAAGCCGTTCGTAAAGCAACGGAATCTGCGAAACGTGGGATGATTTATGTTCCGCTTCGGTCTGGGCGTACATTGCATCATGATCTTGAAGGTCGTCACGGAGCTGGGCGTGTTTTGCTACGTTCGGCTTCTGCTGGTACTGGTATTATTGCTGGGGGACCGATGCGTGCTATTTTTGAAGCTCTTGGTATGCAGGATGTCGTTGCAAAATCACTAGGGTCGTCGAATCCTTATAACATGGTTCGTGCAACATTTGATGCATTGAAACATCAAATGCATCCTAGAGATATTGCTGCTCAACGTGGTATAAAGTATTCGACTTTGCAGGCGCGTCGTCGCCATTTAGTCGACCTAGAAGGGTAGTTTCTGAGATTATCAGAAAAGGAATTAGGAAATGGTTCAGAAAAAATCTCAGAGTGGTAAAACTGTGACGGTGGAACAAATTGGAAGCCCTATTCGAAACTCACAGATTCAGCGTGCAACCTTAAAGGGGCTTGGACTAAATAAAATGCGTCGTCGGCGCGTTTTAGATGATACACTTTGTGTGCGGGGTATGATTGCTCGGGTTCGGCATCTTGTTCGCGTTATAGATGAAGGTTAAGGGTTGCGGGAGTATTAGATATGAAACTCAATGAACTGCGTGATTGCGAAGGCGCAACAAAAAATCGTAAGCGTGTTGGGCGTGGTATTGGTTCCGGTACGGGTAAGACTGGTGGTCGTGGTGTAAAAGGGCAAAAGTCACGTTCTGGTGTTTCCCTTAATGGTTTTGAAGGTGGGCAAATGCCTATCTATCGTCGTTTGCCAAAACGTGGATTTAGGAATTTCTTTGCTAAAACCTACAATGAAGTTTCACTAGGACGTATTCAGTTGGCAGTTGATGCAGGTAAGTTGAATATTGAAAAGCCGGTTGATATGGTTTCTTTGAAAGAGGCTGGTATTATTCGTCGTGAAAAAGATGGGGTTCGTCTTCTTTCTGATG
Organism: Bartonella sp. AP7XZML; assembly: GCF_042195745.1. Lineage (NCBI taxonomy): Bacteria > Pseudomonadati > Pseudomonadota > Alphaproteobacteria > Hyphomicrobiales > Bartonellaceae > Bartonella > Bartonella sp. AP7XZML. The sequence continues at coordinate 130,658 of NZ_JBHIOT010000019.1, read as the reverse complement.
GTGATTTGAAGGCTAAGATTACCTTTCATGTTTCTGGTGCTTCACAAGCTGCTCGTGTTAAGATTGAAAAAGTGGGTGGCCAGGTTATTCTTCCTGATATTGCTCGATAATTTTTTAATATGAATAGAGACCTAAAGAAGAATAATATCTGTTTTGTGGAATCTTTTGTGGAGAATTGTTTAAGTTCTGCATTTGTTTGTGTATGCATATATGAATTTTAGGATTATACTTCTGTGATTTGAAGAACTGGAGTGTAAAGTGGAGACGTTTTATGGCATCAGCAGCAGAGCAATTTGCTTCCAATATAAATTTCGGCACCTTTTCGCGTGCAACTGAATTAAAGAAACGCATCTGGTTTACTCTGTTGGCGCTTCTTGTATATCGTTTTGGCACTTACATCTCTCTTCCAGGTATCAATATCGATGCTTTGCGGCAAACATTTGAACATCACGCGTCGGGTGTATTAGGACTCTTTAATATGTTTGCTGGAGGTGCCGTTGGGCGTATGGCTATTTTTGCGCTGGGTATCATGCCTTATATATCGGCATCTATTATTGTGCAATTGTTAACATCTATTATTCCTTCTTTGGAAACTCTTAAAAAAGAAGGGGATTTAGGTCGTAAGATTATCAATCAATATACGCGTTATGTAACAGTCGTATTGGCAATTCTACAAGCTTTTGGTATTGCGGTTGCGCTTGAAAGCGGTATAGGGTCGGGGCTTCAAATTGTTTTAGAACCAGGTCTTATGTTTCGTATTTCTTCTGTTATTACGCTTGTTGGCGGAACGATGTTTCTTATGTGGCTTGGCGAGCAAATTACGTCACGTGGTATTGGTAATGGGGTTTCTCTTATCATTTTTACAGGGATTGTAGCCAACTTTCCTTCTACTTTTGCTCAGCTTTTGACAGCTCATAGTCAGGCTGATTTATCAACTTTTCTTTTAATAGGAATCGTTCTTATTGCTGTTTTGGTTATTGGGCTTATTGTTTTTATAGAGCGTGCGCAACGGCGAATTCTTATCCAATACCCGAAACGTCAGGTCGGTAATCAAATGTTTCAAGGAGATATGTCGCATCTTCCTTTAAAGTTGAATACTGCTGGTGTTATTCCACCTATTTTTGCTTCATCTTTATTATTATTACCTGCCACTATTAATAATTTTTCTGATAAAATGCCACAATGGGTTCAGGAGATTTCTTATGCTCTTGGTCATGGACAGCCACTTTATATGATTGTTTATGCATTTTTAATGGCGTTTTTTTGCTTTTTTTATACAGCTATTGTGTTTAATCCAAGTGATACTGCAGATCAGTTGAAAAAACATTCTGGTTTTATTCCAGGGATTCGTCCAGGTGAGCGTACAGCCGAATATATTGATTACGTTTTGACGCGTATTACTGTTGTGGGCGCTATTTATATTATCTTGGTTTGTTTGTTACCTGAATTTATGATATCTGCATTACAGGTTCCTTTTTATCTTGGGGGAACATCCTTGTTGATTGTTGTTACTGTTACACTTGATACGGTTGCTCAAATTCAGGGGCATCTTGTTGCCCACCAATATGAAGGGTTGATAAAAAAATCAAAACTTCGTGGAGGTAGAAGGAATCGATGAGAGTTATTCTTTTAGGTCCTCCTGGAGCGGGAAAAGGTACGCAAGCAAAAATGTTGACTGAGGAATATAACATTCCTCATTTATCAACAGGGGATATGTTGCGTGAGGTGATTGCCAAAGAAACGGAGATTGGTAAAAAAGCTAAAGCTATTATAAGTTCTGGTGCTTTGGTACCTGATAGTATTGTTAATCAAATCGTATCAGATCGGATTGATGAAGCTGATTGTGTAAACGGTTTTGTTTTGGATGGATATCCGCGAACTGTGGGGCAAGCAGAAGCGTTGCAACAGATACTGGATTCAAAAAATATGTGGCTTAATGCTGTTATTGAATTGTGTGTTGATGAAGACGTGTTGATTGAACGTATGAAGAAGCGTGTTGAGGAAACAATAGCGACTGGTGGACAGGTTCGTTTAGATGACAATCCTGTTGCTTTTGCAAAAAGATTAGTAGAATATCGTGAAAAAACAGCTCCCTTATCAAAATTTTATTCAGAGAGGGGAATGTTGAAGGTTATTGATGGAATGATTGGTGTTGCTGAAGTGACACGTATGATTAGAGGGTTTCTTTCATGAGATTTTTTTTAGAAATAAATGAAAAGAGTTGACTTTTGAGATGAAATCTATCAAAAGTGAATTTAATTTATTTTAGTGAAATAATAGGATTCGGAAGAATTTTTTTTCTGAGTCTATTTTTTTCTGTAAGGTATATCAGGTATTTTATAACAATTTGTCAAAATAACTAAGGAGAGTAGGCGTGGCTCGTATTGCTGGCGTCAATATCCCGACAAATAAGCGTGTAATTATTGCGCTTCAATATATCCACGGGATTGGACCAAAATTTGCTCAAGAAATTATTGAAAGAGTTGGCATTCCTTTGGGGCGTCGTGTGCATGAGCTTTCAGATGCTGAGGTGCTGCAGATTCGTGAGGCAATAGATCAGGGGTATCAAGTTGAAGGTGATCTTCGTCGTGAGGTTGCTATGAATGTTAAGCGTTTGATGGATCTTGGTTGTTATCGAGGATTGCGTCATCGCCGGTCTTTGCCTGTCCGAGGACAGCGTACACATACGAATGCCCGTACACGTAAAGGTCCGGCTAAGGCAATCGCCGGTAAGAAGAAATAAGGGCCTTTGTGGAAGGTTTTTTATATATTCTTTTTCTTGTTTGATTTGTTTGACAAGGAAAAAAGGTGGAGCTGCTGATGTTACGGCAGTGATGAGATCGTTGAAAGGGAAATTATGGCCAAGGAAGCCACACGTGTTCGTCGTCGCGAACGTAAAAATATTTCATCGGGTGTTGTGCATATTAATTCAACATTTAATAACACAATGATTACTATCACGGATGCTCAGGGTAATGCAATTGCTTGGTCATCTGCGGGAGCTCAGGGGTTTAAAGGTGCGCGTAAATCGACACCTTTTGCTGCTCAAGTTGCTGCGGAGGATTGTGCAAGAAAAGCGCAAGAGCATGGTATGCGTTCTTTGGAAGTTGAAGTTTGTGGACCTGGATCAGGGCGTGAATCTGCTTTACGTGCATTGCAATCTGTTGGTTTTGTCATTACTTCTATTCGCGATGTAACACCAATTCCTCATAATGGATGTCGTCCGCGGAAAAGGCGGCGTGTTTAATTGGGTGTTGTTTTTTGTTGTCGGAGATTTCTCTGATGTTCACATTGGTCGTTACGATTGAATGGTAACGGAACTAAAGAACGGGAATAAAAATATGATCCAGAAAAACTGGCAGGAACTTATTAAACCCAATAAGGTTGAATCATGTGCACATGATAATCCAAATATTATAAGTGTGATTGCTGAACCTCTTGAGCGTGGTTTTGGTTTAACGTTAGGAAATGCGCTTCGTCGCGTTTTGTTATCTTCGCTTCGTGGTGCTGCTATTACTGCTGTGCAGATTGACGGTGTCTTGCACGAATTTTCATCGATTCCAGGTGTGCGTGAGGATGTTACGGATATTATTCTGAATATAAAAGAAATTGCGCTTCGTATGGAAGAAGAAGGGCCTAAACGTGTCGTCGTTTATAAAGAGGGGCCTGGTGTCGTGAAAGCGGGAGATATCAGTACAGTTGGGGATATGGAAATTCTAAATCCAGATCATGTTATTTGTACTCTTGATGAAGAAGCTGAAATTCGTATGGAATTTATTGTCAACACAGGAAAGGGGTATGTTCCATCTGATCGTAATTGTGTTGATGATGCACGTATAGGGCTTATTCCAATTGATAGTCTTTATTCACCTATCCGTAAGGTATCTTATAAAGTAGAAAATACACGCGAAGGTCAAGTTCTCGATTATGATAAATTAACGCTCACGATTGAAACAAACGGTGCTGTTAATGGTGAGGATGCTGTTGCTTTTGCAGCACGCATTCTTCAGGATCAATTATCGTTATTTATTAACTTTGAAGAGCCACAGAAGGAGCCTGTTGAAGAAGCTGATTCTGAGCTTTCTTTTAATCCTGCTCTTCTCAAAAAAGTGGATGAATTAGAACTTTCAGTTCGTTCGGCAAATTGTCTTAAGAATGATAATATTGTCTATATTGGTGATCTGATTCAGAAAACAGAATCTGAAATGCTTCGGACACCGAACTTTGGTCGAAAGTCGTTGAATGAGATTAAAGAAGTTTTGGCGTGTATGGGTTTACATCTTGGGATGGAGATTCCTGCGTGGCCGCCTGAAAACATTGATGATCTTGCAAAACGTTATGAAGATCAATATTAAAATTAGAATTTAAGGAGAGGGCTTATGCGCCATAGTAAGTCAGGACGCAAGTTGAACCGTACTGCCAGTCACCGTAAAGCGATGTTTGCAAATATGGCAACTTCGTTGATCGAGCATGAGCAGATTGTGACAACGCTTCCAAAGGCTAAAGAAATTCGTCCTATTGTTGAAAAACTCGTTACTCTTGGTAAGCGTGGTGGTTTGCATGCGCGTCGGCAAGCTATTGCAGCACTTCGTGATGCAGGAAAGGTTGCAAAATTATTTGATACGCTTGCGCCACGTTATGCATCACGCAACGGTGGGTATTTGCGTATTATGAAAGCGGGGTTTCGTACCGGTGATAATGCGCCCATGGCTGTTATAGAATTTGTTGATCGTGATGTTGAAGCGAAGGGTGCTGGGGATCGTGCTCGCATGGAAGCTTCTGAGAATGAAAAGGGAACATCTTCGTAGAGTTTTTTATTCTGTTGGATTTTTAAAGGCCGCCTTGTCTTGGGCGGTTTTTTTGTGAGCATTTTTAAGTTTGTTTTAGTTGAGAAATAGGTGCAGAGAGAAAATTATAGAATATTGAATTATCTTATTTTTATAATATTTATTGTTCAAATAGGTTGTTTTTATTCTCTATTATGAAATATTAATAGAGGTCCTTAATTTGCGGGGATACGTTTTTTTATTCTATTAATCTTCAACAGAATGTGCTGATTTTATAAGGAGTGGATTATGAGGTATTCTTTTTGGGTGCGGATTTTTTTTGCAATTATGATGCAGATATCATTTGATCATGTATATGCTCATGTTCCTCAAACACAAACAGAAATCACTCTTTCATTTGCTCCTTTAGTTAAAAAGACAGTTCCATCTGTTGTAAATATTTATGCAGCTCGACAAATTAGAGCTCGATCACCTTTTGAAGGCGATCCATTTTTTGAGCAATTTTTTGGTCGTTTTCAAAATAAATTTCCTGTTCGTAAGCAATCGTCATTAGGATCAGGGGTGATTGTTGATGCACGTGGTTTGATCGTTACAAATTACCACGTCATTAAAGATGCAAGCGAAATTAAAGTGGCTTTTTCTGATGGACGGGAGTTTGAGAGTAAGGTCGTGCTCAAAGATGAAGCGACTGATATTGCAATTCTTGAAGTTAAGGAAAAAGATGCTCAATTTCCGGCTCTTTCTTTGGGAAATTCTGATACTGTTGAAGTTGGTGATCTTGTTCTTGCTATTGGTAATCCTTTTGGTGTTGGTCAAACAGTTACAAGTGGTATTGTTTCAGCGCAAGCGCGTACACGTGTTGGGATTTCTGATTTTGACTTTTTTATTCAAACAGACGCAGCCATTAATCCAGGGAATTCTGGTGGCGCTTTAATTGATATGAAAGGTCAGTTAATCGGAATTAATACGGCTATTTATTCGCGTTCCGGTGGTTCTGTAGGGATTGGTTTTGCTATTCCAGTTAATCTTGTAAAAGTGATGCTTGATACTGTTAAACGCGGTGGAAAATATTTTGTGCCGCCTTATATTGGGGCTTCTTTTCAAAATGTTACAGCTGATATTGCTGGTGGTTTAGGTTTAGAACGTCCCTATGGTGCTCTGATTATTGAAGTTATCAAAGATAGTCCTGCTGAAAAAGCTGGATTGAAAGTAGGTGATGTTATTTTGAGTGTGCAGGGGGTACGCGTTGACAGCCCAGATAGTCTTGGGTATCGTTTGATGACAGCTGACGTTGAGCATAGTCTTGCTTTGGAATATTTACGAAGTGGAAAAACTTTAAAAACACAAATAACAGTTTCATCGATATCAGAAACTGCATTTTTAAAATCTGAAAAAATTACGGGTGACAGTCCTCTTGCTGGTGCTGAGGTGTTAGATTTAACACCGCAAAATAGTCGACGTTTTCATCTTCCTATATCTGCAAAAGGGGTTGTGATTACCAATCTTGAGGAAATGAGCAATGCAGCTGGAATTTTTCAGTCAGGAGATATTCTACGTGTTGTAAATGGCCATAAAATTCAAACAGTTCATCAGTTGAAAAAGGTTCTTATGCAAGGTCGCTCAAATATGTGGCAATTGGAATATGAACGTGATGGTATGTATATTCGCCAATTTATTCGTTGAGGTTTTTTTGAAGAAAGATTTTTTTACTTCGTCGTTTGATTTTAAAGTTAATAAAAATCAGCCACTTGCAGAAAGAATGCGCCCTTGTTCTCTCAATGATGTTGTGGGACAAAAGCATTTGATTGGAGAGGATGGTTTGCTTTCACGTATGGTGGCAACTGACTCAATTGGATCGATGATTTTTTGGGGACCTCCAGGGACGGGAAAAACGACCGTTGCACGTTTGTTAGCCCTTGAAACAAATTTCGCGTTTGAACAGGTTTCTGCTATTTTTACAGGAGTTTCTGAACTTAAAAAGATTTTTGAAGTTGCGCAGAGGCGTTTTATATCTGGGGATAAAACACTTCTCTTTGTTGATGAAATTCATCGCTTTAATCGTGCACAGCAGGATAGTTTTCTTTCTGTGATGGAAGAGGGTACTGTGGTACTTATAGGTGCAACAACCGAAAATCCTTCTTTTGAACTGAATGCTGCCCTTCTTTCGCGTGCACGTGTTTTAACATTTCTTTCTCATGATCATGAAAGTTTGGACATACTTTTGAGGCGTGCTGAAGAAGTGGAGGGAAAAACTCTTCCCTTGGATAATGATGCCAGAGACGTTTTGATAGAGATGTCTGATGGTGATGCGCGGGTTGCGTTAACATTGGCAGAGGAAGTTTGGTCTATTGCACCATTGGGAGAGATTCTTGATGTTGTTGCTTTGCAAAAAGTTATTCAGCGTCGTGCGCCTATTTATGATAAAGGACGAGATGGGCATTATAATCTCATTTCAGCGTTGCATAAATCCGTTCGTGGATCTGATCCTGATGCTGCGCTTTATTATTTGGCACGTATGTTGGATGCTGGTGAAGATCCTCTCTATATTGGGCGAAGATTGGTTCGTATGGCCGTTGAAGATGTTGGTTTGGCGGATCCTCAAGCTCTTGTCATTTGTAATGCAGCAAAAGATGCCTATGATTATTTAGGATCACCAGAAGGAGAATTGGCTTTGGCGCAAGCATGTCTTTATGTTGCAACTGCGCCAAAGTCAAATGCAGCATATCTTGCGTATAAAGCAGCACTGCGTTGTGCACGCAAAAATGGCTCTTTACCACCTCCTAAGCATATTCTTAATGCTCCTACGAAATTTATGAAGGAAGAAGGGTATGGAAGTGGTTATTGTTATGACCATGATGAACCAGATGCTTTTTCAGGACAAGAATATTTTCCCGAAAAACTTGGGCGTCAGAGTTATTATAAACCAGTTGAGCGTGGTTTTGAGCGTGAAATTGTGAAACGTCTTGAGTGGTGGCAACAGTTGCGCAAAAAACGTAAAGATCAAAATAAAACTTGAGTTGAAATACGTTTTTTATTGATCTCTTATGTTATTGTATGAGAAATTTAGCTTATATCTTAAACATTTATTGCATTGCTTGTAGAGATTTTTTTTGATATTTTCAAAAGTGCATGTTTTTTCAAATTTAAATATGTCATTCAACTTTTAAGCTGCTTTATTTTTTGGTTTTTATTAAATAATATATTGACTTATAATGATGATTGACTGTTTCGTAAGTTGAATGAAAGTATTCAAATACCGTAAATTTCTCTCATCCCAAGTCTGTTATTTGTTGAAGCAATCAAGTTATTCGCTTGCATGTTACAAGCAGGATTAGCGTGTGATAAAAACTGTACAAGAAAGGACTAAAAATCCCTCTTATGAATTGTCTCAAGTGCCGAGAGCTGTTGCAATATTGGAGGATGATAAATAGTGTGATGGTGCCGGCTTGCTCCTTCTATAGAGTAAAGATGGTGGTGACTAAAGGGTTTTGCAGTATACCACATTCATAGGTGTTGTCACAAAATGAGCTTGGAAGTTTTGAGAGATGTTTCTTAAATCAAGTGCATGAATATGCAACACAATAGCGTTTTGTTCTTCGATGCAATAGGGTATGAGGTTGATTGATGATGCGTTTTTTGTGTGATCAATAGCGGGAGAATTCTTAGTCTCTCAAGTATTTAATCAAAGGGATAAGCAGAAGGGTTGTAGAACATTGTGTTTAAAATTAAATTGTTCCTTTTCTAGAGAGATATAAATATGTTAACTATGCTCCCATAGAGATATTACTTTATTGGAGTTTATTATGTGTCATAAGATAAGCAATGCCAATTCTTTATTGTGATGGTCATGAATGTTTATGGACATAATGTGGAGATAGGAATGGAAATAGTCTGTGAAACTCTAAACTCAAGCCTTTAGTTAAATTAAAAGTACAGTGTACACTAAAGTTTTAGGTTATTATGAATTCGGTCAAGGATATAATCGTGGATAAAACAAAAGCTCTCGATGCTGCTCTCTCACAAATTGAACGTTCTTTTGGTAAAGGCTCGATTATGCGTCTTGGGCAAAAAGAGCAGGTTGTTGAAATTGAAACAATTCCAACAGGGTCGTTATCCTTGGATATTGCTTTAGGGATTGGTGGATTACCGAAGGGGCGTATTGTTGAGATTTATGGACCAGAAAGTTCTGGGAAAACAACATTGGCTCTCCATGCTATTGCTGAGGCACAGAAAGGTGGTGGGATTTGTGCTTTTATTGATGCAGAGCATGCGCTTGATCCTATTTATGCGCGTAAGCTTGGTGTTGATTTAGAAAACTTGTTCATTTCTCAGCCAGATACCGGTGAACAGGCATTGGAAATTACAGAAACGTTGGTTCGTTCTGGTGCCGTTGATGTGCTTGTTGTGGATTCTGTCGCAGCTTTAACACCGCGAGCAGAAATTGACGGTGAAATGGGTGATGCTTTGCCCGGATTGCAAGCTCGGTTAATGAGTAAAGCGTTACGAAAATTAACCGCAGCAATTTTTCGCTCTAACTGTATGGTTGTTTTTATTAATCAAATTCGCATGAAAATTGGTGTGATGTTTGGTTCTCCTGAAACGACAACGGGTGGAAACGCTTTAAAGTTTTATGCTTCTGTTCGTTTAGATATTCGTCGCATTGGATCCATTAAAGATAGGGATTCAATCGTTGGTAATCAGACGCGCGTTAAAGTGGTGAAAAATAAATTGGCACCTCCATTCAAACAGGTTGAGTTTGATATTATTTATGGTGAAGGTATTTCCAAAGTAGGTGAATTGATTGATTTGGGTGTCAAGGTTGGTGTTGTGGAAAAATCTGGTGCATGGTTTTCTTATAATTCTCAGCGTTTAGGGCAGGGGCGTGAGAATGCAAAGCAGTTTTTACGTGAACATGTGGAAATAGCTACAGAGATTGAAGCAGCTTTGCGCCAAAACGCTGGTTTGATTGCGATTGAATTGTTAGAAAATGCAGGGTCAGAAAATATAGAAAGTGATGAAGCCATTTGATGGGGCGTTTTTTTCGTCTATAATTTTTTTTCTTTAAGATTTTTCTGTTTTTTTGTTTGAGTTTTTAAATACGCAGTCATTTTTTTCTCAATTTTTTAAAACAAATATTCCATTTTTGATTAAATTGACTCCATGCGTGGCGAAGAGGATTTAATAAGGGGGGATTTTTCTTTTATGGTTTTGTGCTGTATTGAGCAGGTGTCAACATGAATAGTGTTAATAATATTCGGTCAACATTTTTGGATTATTTTCATCGTAATGGGCATAAAGTTCTTTCTTCTAGTCCGCTTGTTCCGCGGAATGATCCTACACTTATGTTTACAAATGCAGGGATGGTGCAGTTTAAAAATGTTTTTACTGGACTTGAACAACCTTCTTATACGCAGGCAACAACGGCACAAAAATGTGTTCGTGCGGGTGGAAAGCATAATGATCTTGATAATGTTGGTTATACGGCGCGCCATCATACATTTTTTGAAATGCTGGGTAATTTTTCTTTCGGTGATTATTTCAAAGAAGAAGCTATTTTTTTATCATGGAATCTTTTAACAAAGGAATTTTGCCTGCCAAAAGATAAATTGTTGGTGACAGTTTATCAGAGTGATGATGTTGCTGCTGAACTGTGGCGTAAAATTTCAGGTCTTCCAGATGAAAAAATTGTTCGTATTGCGACGGCTGATAATTTTTGGTCGATGGGAGAAACAGGCCCTTGTGGGCCTTGTTCGGAGATTTTTTATGATCATGGTGATGAAATATGGGGCGGTCCTCCTGGAAGTGCTAATGAAGATGGGGATCGCTTTATTGAGATTTGGAATCTTGTTTTTATGCAGTATGAGCAAGTTTCCAAGGAAGAACGTGTTAACTTACCTCACCCTTCTATTGATACCGGTATGGGGTTAGAGCGTATTGCTGCTGTTTTACAGGGCGTTCATGATAATTATGATATTGATCTTTTTCGTGCATTAATTGCTGCATCAGAAGAAATTACAGGGATTGAGGCAAAGGGTGATTTTATTGCCAGCCATCGTGTCATTGCTGATCATCTTCGCTCATCTGCATTTTTGATTGCTGATGGTGTGCTTCCTTCTAATGAAGGAAGAGGATATGTTTTACGTCGTATTATGCGTCGTGCTATGCGTCATGCGCATCTTCTTGGTGCTAAAGAGCCCTTAATGTGGCGACTTTTACCTGCTTTAATTCGCGAAATGGGACAAGCTTATCCTGAGTTGACACGTGCTGAATCTTTGATTTCAGAAACTTTAAGGTTAGAAGAAATACGTTTTCGTAAAACGCTTGAACGAGGACTTGGTTTGTTGAACGAAGCAAGTACCGATCTTAAAGAAGGGGACTATTTGAATGGTGAAGTTGCTTTCAAGCTCTATGATACCTATGGTTTTCCGCTTGATTTGACGCAAGATGTTCTTCGTCGTCGCGGAATATCTGTTGACGTTGGTGCTTTTGATAAAGCGATGGAACGCCAAAAAGAGGAGGCACGTGCCAATTGGTCTGGTTCTGGAGAAGCTGGAACAGAGAAAATCTGGTTTTCTGTTCGTGATCAAGTGGGGGCTACAGAATTTTTAGGTTATGAAACTGAGACGGCGAAAGGTATTCTTACAGCTCTTGTGTGTGATGGTAAAATTGTTGATCATATTTCTTCAGGTCAGAAAGCTATGCTTGTTGTTAATCAGACACCTTTTTATGGTGAATCTGGTGGGCAAATTGGTGATAGCGGTATCATTTCTGGTGAAAATTTTATTTTTAAGGTGCATGATACCCAAAGAAAGGGTGATGGTGTTTTTATCCATATTGGGGAGGTGAAATCTGGTCAGGCATCGAGGTCTGATTGTGTAGAATTAACGGTTGATATTGTTCGTCGTGAGAAAATTCGTGCGAATCACTCTGCTACTCATTTGTTACACGAAGCTTTACGCCAAACATTGGGGGACCATGTTACACAAAAGGGTTCTCTTGTATCGCCAGATCGGTTGCGTTTTGATTTTTCCCATCCAAAATCCGTTTCACCAAAAGAGTTGAAAAAAATAGAAGATTTAGCCAATGAGATTATTTTGCAAAATAGTAAAGTAATAACGCGCCTCATGGCTGTAGATGATGCCATTTCTGAAGGAGCCATGGCATTGTTTGGTGAAAAATATGGTGATGAAGTTCGCGTTGTTTCTATGGGGGAGCCACTTGAACAGGAAAGATTAAAAAAGCGTTGGTCAATTGAGCTTTGTGGAGGGACACATGTGGAGCGAACAGGTGATATTGGTTTAATTCATATTGTTTCTGAAAGTTCTGTTTCAGCTGGAGTGCGGCGTATTGAAGCTTTAACAGGCAAAGAAGCACGTCTTTATCTTAGCCGCCAAGATGAACGTATTCATGAAATCGCTGATCTTTTAAAAACTTCTTCTGCTGGTGTGGAAGAACGGGTGCGAATTTTGCTTGATGATCGTCGTAAACTTGAAAAAGAATTGAATGATGTACGCAAGAAAATGATGTTGAGTGGTGGAATAACAGAAAGGAGCCAAGATGATATTATCATCATCAATGGGTTTTCTTTTACCGGACGCGTTGTTAAAAATATTTTACCACGGGATCTTAAGGCACTCGTCGATTCTGAGAAAAAACAAATTGGATCTGGAGTGGTTGCTTTTATTAGTGTCTCGGAGGATGGAAAAGGGAGTGCTGTTGTCGGTGTTACGGATGATTTAACGGATAAGTTAAATGCTGTAGATCTCGTTCGTATTCTTTCAGCGATGCTTGGTGGTAAAGGTGGAGGTGGCCGTCCTGATATGGCGCAGGCTGGTGGTCCTGAGGGGAACAAAGCTGATGAGGCATTTGCGGCATTAAAAGATTTTCTTGAAAAAAATTAAAGAATGAAATCATTCTGCATAGGTATTTTTCACATTGTTATATTTGGTTGGCATCTATGTATCATGAATATCTGTCTGGTGTATTTCTGAAATGCAGATACAGCGTAATTGGGGAAAATACAATTGTAAAGATAAAGACAGTGTTTGTCTTTATCACCACTTTATCATTTGGCTTTATAGCTTCCAAGCGTTTCAGGAGTCACCTTTTTAAGATAAGATAGATTATGCAGCACTTCATGCTTTACTGTGTATTCTTTTACTAGGAAGACTAGTTATTGTGTTGCTCTTCTAGATTTTTTGAAGAAACATCTCTTTTTATGAAAGGAAAAATACAAGATTTATTGCATACGATTATCCTTATAAAGTTATAAGCTATCATTATTCGATTAGTTTTCAAATGAATAAAATTTCTTTCCTTGAAAAGGCTTATAAAAGAGTTGTTGTATCTTAGAGCTATTATTTTCATTTTGCTTGTTATGTACAAGAAAACAGTTTTTTGGTTTATTATTAAAAGGTCTTGAAAGGAATATTCTCCTATCTTTATAAATCTTTATTTTAAGTTATAAAGTAATGAATTATCAATATAAATCAAATGAATATCACATAAATCTAAATATTTAGATTAACATCTAATTTATTTATGATGAAATTGCTTTAATATATTGAATTATAATGATAATTTATCGTTTTATCTTTTGAACAAGAGCTACGAATATTCGTAGGGTTTTATTATTTCAAATTCTGTGTATGTTAAATTAATCAAAACCACTCACGAATGTCGTTGTGAAATGGGCTTAAGAGCATTGAAAAATGTTTCTTAAAAAAGTCATATGAATGTGCAAAACAATGATGTTCTGTTCTTTATGAGAGGACTATAAAGAACGTGATAAACAAAAGTGCAAAGCAATACATAATATTCATTATTTAAAAGATATTTCTTTAGTTCGTTTTGAAATTCGTAAAGCTGAGTAAAAAGAAGACGGTAAAACTGGAAATTGTTTTTACCTTTACATTTTCCCTAAATGAGAATGTATATTCGTCAATATGCACAGATATAGGAAAATATTTTTGTTCTAATCTAGTAAAATTGCAATAGCAGTGAAAATACTAAACTGTTTTAATATTTTTCTTAAATACCTAAAATGGATTGTGGCATTTTTAGAAATCTTTTTACTTGTATCATATATAAGCACTCTTGTTATATTAAGGAGGATTTTTTTGCTTGAAAAGAGTATCAATTTTATGATGCTATGGCTTCATGTAAGAGGATGACGTTTTCATTTTCTCCTTCTTTTTCTGATGGTTTGATTGTTAAACCACTGGCTTTTAAGAATTGAGAGAAACGGCTGCCTCTCTCGATTAATTCTTGAAAGCTTCCTTTTTCAATTAAATGACCATGTTCTAGAAAGAGGACTACATCAGCATTGCGTACTGTTGAGAGGCGATGTGCTATAATAAAAGTAGTGCGGTTATGGCTTATGCAATCAAGGGCATTTTTGACACGTGCTTCTGTTTCAACATCAAGAGCGCTTGTTGCTTCATCTAGAATGAGAATAGGGGCATTTTTTAAAACAGCGCGTGCAATTGCTAGTCGTTGTTTTTCTCCACCTGATAATTGAGATCCTCGTTCGCCCACCATTGTGTTATAACAATCAGCTTTTTTTAGAATAAAATCGTGAGCTTCTGCTATTTTTGCTGCTTCATAAAGTTCTTCATTCGTTGCGCTCGCTTTTCCTATTGAAATATTGTCATGAATAGTACGGTTGAAAAGACCCGAGTCTTGAAATACTGTTGCTAGAGATTTGCGTAAAGATTCGCGATTGATTGAGCATATATTTATTCCATCAATGGAGATATGCCCAAGGGTAGGGTCGTATACGCGCTGCAACAGATTGATCAATGTTGTTTTTCCAGCCCCTGTTGGTCCTACAATCGCAACAGTTTGTCCTGCTTTAACCTCAAAGGAAATATCAAAAACACCTTGAGAAGAATTTGGGAATTGATAGGTCACGTGATGAAATTGTATGGCGCCTTTAACATTTTGGAGGGAAGGAAGATTTTGCGGTTCGTTAATATGAAAGGTTGAGTCTTCCATTTCAAAAAATTCTTGCAATTTTGCTTGTGAGGATATTGCACAATTAATAAAATTGCTCATTTGGTCTAGGCGGCTAATCATGAGTTGTGCAAATCCAACAAAAGCAACGATTTCACCTACTCGTAATTGATCTTTTGCAATAAAAAAAGCCCCAAGGAGAAGAACACAAACGATTGAAATTGTTGAAGCCATTCGATTTAAGCCACTGGCGAGTGCCCACCAATTGAGAACAGGATTTTGTGCTTTAAGAAGAGCATTTGTATGTTGATGCAGTATAGAAGTTTCTTCTTTTATTCGGTTATAACTTTGTACAATGGAAACATTAGAGATTGAATCACTGACATGTTTAAAAAGGTTGTGGTGGTAGCATTCTACAGCGGCTTGTCCGTCTTTTGTTTTTCGCATCACTAAACGTGCAATTAATACATAAATGATGGCAAGCACAACCAAGACTATTGAAAGACGCCAATTCATATTAAAGGCTATGGGGATGAGAACCAATAAGGCGACAAGTGTTGAGAGATGTTGGCGCATAAAATCAAGCCATATGGTTGACATGGAATCTATAGCGCGCAAAAGTGTATGGAGTGCGTTGGAAGTTCCACGTTGTTGATGCCAAATTAAAGGCATGGCAATGATACGTTCGAAAGATTCCGTTAAAACCGTTAAGCGACGTCTATGGGCTAAGCGGTCTGCACCGCGAGCAACAAGGACATAAGCGATAATATGTGAAAGTCCAAAACAAACCCAAATGGCAAGAGTAGGGATGATACCTGATTTTTCTGTAATAGAATCAATAACGCGTCCAAATAAAATAGGTTCTGCAATAGTGATAATAGCTAATATAACATTAGCGGTACAGATTAAAAGGGATGCATTTTTCTCTCTATTTAGGTAAGTGAGAACACGTGCATAGGTTTTGAATAAGGACACGGTTAATTATCTCCATTCGCTATTAAGCGTAAAGGCTGTTGATTTTTACAACGCTTAGTTTTTAGCTAATAAAATTTGGACGTTAAGAAAAGGAAATTTTGGATACTAACTGTAATATGGTGTGATAAAACCAACTAAAATATGAATTTTTGTGTTTATAAAGGCGCAAAAATAGACATCAGGCAAGGGAATTTTTATGGCAGGCGTAGAAATAAAAAAAGTTGAGGCAGATGAAAATGGAATGCGCTTAGATCGCTGGTTTAAAGTGCATTATCCAGGACTTGGGTTTGGAATTTTGCAAAAATTGTTGCGTTCTGGTCAGATACGGGTTGATGGTGGACGTGTTAAAGCCGATACGCGTCTTTGTATAGGGCAGTCTGTTCGTATTCCACCTCTCCCTATTAATGACAAAGAAAGTCTTCCAATAACGGATAAAACACTTCGTGGGCAGGATGATGGGACCGTTTTGAAAAAAATGCTGCTTTATGAAGATCCAAAGGTATTTGTTTTTAATAAACCAGCTGGGTTGGCTGTACAAGGAGGCTCTGGTTTAACACGTCATATGGATAGTATGCTTGAGGTATGGCGCAATAAAAAAGGTGAAAAGCCGCGTTTGGTTCATCGTCTTGATCGTGAGACGTCGGGTGTGCTTATTGTTGCGCGATCAAGGGGAGCTGCTCAGTCCTTAACTGCTGCTTTTAGAGCGCGAGAAACAAAAAAGACTTATTGGGCGTTGGTTCGGGGCGTGCCTAAAAAAAAGCAGGACAAAATTTCAACGTGGATGGTTAAGGAAATGACTGCACAAGGTGACAAAATGCGTGTTTGTGAACATGGGGAGCCAGATTCACATCATGCGGTTTCTTACTATCGCGTTTTAGATACGCGAGGGCGGGCTCTTTCGTGGCTTGAAATGGAACCCTATACAGGGAGAACACATCAGCTTCGTGTGCATGCAGCCCATATGGATCATCCTATCATTGGCGATACAAAGTATTTTTTTTCTGATAGTAATTGGACATTACCAGGAGGAATTCAAAATCGTCTTCATCTTCATGCACGTCGTATTCGTATTCCGCATCCTTCAGGAGGAATATTGGACATTGTTGCACCTTTACCACCTCATATGGTCCAAAGTTTTAATCTTTTATCTTTTAATGAGAGTGATGCTGAAACCGACTAAACAAACTTCATTTGTTCTTTTTGATTGATACAAATTTTATCTATAAATTTGATAAGATGAATAGGGCATCATTTGAAGAAAGTTTTTGATAAGTCAATAGCTATGAGAAAATTGTGTTTTTGAGTGATGAAATTTTCGAATATCATGGCTTTCTTTCTACAGCTCTTTATCCATATTGATTGTATTGTTATTTTGGATATGATGTATCGTTTAATAATCTGAGTTTATGAAGCTGCTCCTTTGAATTATCTACAGAGGTCATATATTGGGGAGGCGTGTCTGTTGAGGGAGATGAGTTAGATAAAATCTGAAAGATATTTACTAAAATAGTGAAAGCAATTTTAGTTTTTTCATGGGGAATAATGGAGGCATTTTATAGTAATGCTGAGGGAAAGTAGCCTCTCAAAAAATTCCTGTTGTCAAGGATTTTTGTTTTGTTATGAATGTGGTTTGATATGCTTATAGTATAGATTTATGCTTTGTATCTTTGCTTACACAATGAAGCCTTCTTAGCAAAGCTCTCCTTTCAATGACCAATTATTTTTCTACTTACTTAGTTTATCCAAAAGATTATCTTTCATAAAAGAAGAAATAAGTTTTTAGTATCTTAATACTTCATTGAAGTGAACTCATCACATTGAAAAAATATCTAGACAAAAAATTGGAGATAAAACGTCAGGCGCGTTTTATTGCTCTAAGGAGGGCTTGAACACTTTTGTTTTTTCTAGTGAACAAAAACAGATATTTATTATGGAAACATTCAAAGGGGGGATAAGTTGAAATTAGGAGTGACTGATGGGATCATTATTGATTGACGTTAATAACGTCTCAAAAATATATCGCAACATTGACAGAGGAATTGGTTTTAAAAACAAGGTCTTTTCTCTCTTCAAGCCGGTTTATACAAATCATCATGTGTTAAAAGACATGAGTTTCACCCTCTTTTCAGGGCAATCGTTAGCAATTCTTGGCCCTAACGGAGCGGGTAAATCGACACTGATTAAAATACTTTCTGGTATACAATACGCTGATGAGGGATGTGTTAAAGTCCTTGGTGTTGATCCTTATAAAGCGAAGAAAAATCTGTTCAAGTCTTTGGGTGTGGTCTTTGGTCATAAGAATTGTTTATGGTGGGATTTGCCCTTACGCTACAGTCTGGATATGGTTCAACCATTATATGGTCTTGAACGCGCCTCTTTTACCCGTGATCTTAAAGAGATCGCTGAGTTACTGGGTTTTGAGCATAGTATGGATAAGCCAGTGCGGATGCTTAGTCTGGGTGAGAGAGTGAAAAGTGAATTGGCATTTAATCTCTCCTTTAGACCTAAACTGTTGTTTCTCGATGAGCCAAGTATTGGTCTTGATATTACATCTAAGCATGAAATCAGGGAGCTTCTTAAAAAACTGAAAAAGGAGCGTGGCACTGGATATATCATCACAAGTCATGATATGGGAGATATTGATGGATACGTTGATGATATTATTCTCTTGCATAAAGGAAAGAAACAGTTTCATGGTAATCTTCACGCGCTTAAAAATGTCATTCCTTCTTTGGTGAGAATAACGTTTTTTTGTGAACACATGGCTGTACCTTCAGCTGTTGTAGAAAAAATTGATGAGATTGCGTTGAAATTATCTACTTCTTTAAAAGATAAGCACTTTAACGCTGAAGAATGCTCGCTGGAGGTTTCGCTGCCCCGTGATGATTTTGCGCGTTTTGTACGCGAAATTACAACCAAATTGAACTGTACGTTCTCTGTATCCACTCCCTCGCTTGAAGAGATGCTCCGTGTTAAATTTAAAGAATTTATCTAACCACTGCTTTGGTATGTTTCTTTTTGCCAAGAATGGATTACTCACTGTTCTAAGTGATAGAGCAATGTTTTTTACCGATATTATCATTGGGACACTTTCGCCATTTGTTATTCAACTTCTATTATGGAATGCACTTTTCTCTGATACGGGCAACACCATAAATGGCTTTAGCTTTTATGATATGATGTATTATTATGCTTTTGCTTTAGTCCTAGGTCGCTTAAATAATGGTTATAATGTGATTAAGTTTTTCTCTCATCATTTTAAAGAAGGCCAATTAGAAGTATATCTTACAAAGCCCTTTAGTTATATGACACAAATGCTTTTTACTTTTTTAGGGGAGAGTGTATTATATAGCATCCCATTATTGGCTCTTTTTATTGTTAAGCTTGTTTTATCCTATGAAAATATTCTGGGATTGGTCATCGCTTTTCTGTTCTTTTTTCTGGTTGTTTTTCTATCACAATTACTTTGTTTTTTACTCTCTTTTGGAATTGCCTTATTAAGCTTTTGGGTGATTGAGTACAATATATTACTCTCTTTCAGTATTCTCAGTTCAACGCTTCTTGGGGGTGTTCTTTTACCACCATCTTTTTGGCCGGTGTGGCTTATTCCACTTATGCAATTTAATCCTTATCGTTTCATGATATCAGCTCCTGCCGAGTTTTTCGCGACGCAAAATTTAGCGTTGTTTCAGCAGTTTATTTTCGGAAGTTTTACTTATATTTTGTGTTTTTTATTCTTAATTTATATTGCTTGGAATAAAGGGATGAAAGCATATAATGGAGCGGGTGGTTGAGATGAAAATAATCCTTCATTTTATCAGTTTGAATATCCGCCGACAGATTGTTTATGGTAAGAATTTGGCTGGGGAGTTTATTCTTTCTCTATGTTATTATTTTATTCAATTCATATTTATTGATAGAATATCTTCTTTTTCAGGAAAGATCGGTAACTATAGCAGAGATGAAATCCATTTCATCTTTGTTGTCTTTGTTTTACTTGGAATATTTTTACTAATTCTATTGAAACGTTTTTTGAAAAAGTAGCGGATGGTAAAATTGAACCATACTTGATAAAGCCCGTTTCAATCTGGTTGTTGATGTTGTTTGGTTGGTGTAAACCTCTTAATTTGATCAAGCTCTTTGTCCTTTATGTTAGTGCCTATTTATTTGTATCATTACCG
Organism: Bartonella sp. AP7XZML; assembly: GCF_042195745.1. Classification (NCBI taxonomy): domain Bacteria; kingdom Pseudomonadati; phylum Pseudomonadota; class Alphaproteobacteria; order Hyphomicrobiales; family Bartonellaceae; genus Bartonella; species Bartonella sp. AP7XZML. The sequence continues at coordinate 110,761 of NZ_JBHIOT010000019.1, read as the reverse complement.
AATATTTCTGATCTTAAGCTAAGATGGATCTCTTTTATTGTTGCAATATTTTGTGTTTTTATCGTCAATATTTGTTTTTTCATGATGTTCAATTTTATAACATTTATTATTAGCCGTAAGATGCCTGTCGAATATTTTCATGAAATGATTTGTGAGCTTTCATTTGTGCCAATAGGAATTTATCCTTTAAGCATCGTAAAATGGCTTTTGTTTATGCTTCCCATGGCTTTTTTTGCTTCCTTGCCTGTGTCATTGTTATTTGGTAAAGGCGAATGGAATATTGGATATCTTCTGTTGAGCGCTTTTCTTTCCATGGTCATGACTTTCATAAGTTATAAGAAAACAATGCGTAAATTTAATGGATTAGGGGGATAATATAAAAGTCATCATGATTATAAAAATAAAAAATTGAGTAAAAATTCTATCGTACTGTAAAATATCGTTATTTATGCTGGCGGTATAAGTCATGTAAAATTTACACATGAGGATTTTTTATTAGACAAATTCATGCATAAAATCGGTTGTATTTCTATAGCTATAAGCAAAGAATTTACAATAAAAATCAGAGAATTAAATTTCTTGTTTTTAGATTAGTTTGAGTTTAGATGGCTGCTTGATGACACAAGCCAATGGTAAAATGGTGTACAATATTAGTAGTGCTTTCTCATCCGAGCAAAATTTATTTTTGTTGCGTTTATAGTGCTAAAAAATTGTCAAAGATGGGTAATTTTTATATGTGCAAAATGTGGTTATTCGTGCGGATTTTGTTGGTACATTCAATATATTATTACGTGGATGAGTTTTTGCTTAAACAATAAGAAAATTGACAGAATAAAGCTTTTAAGTTGCCCGATAGAAAGCTAAGAGCTTCGCCAAACAATATGATAGCAATTATCAAGACAACAATCACATAGAGATTTTTCAGCATGCTGAGCAGTCAAAATTCAGTTAATAATTGCTTAGAAATAAAAGGATCCACTAAGCAAAGCGGGAAAAAACGATGGCAACGCAACTGAGTTCAATAACATAATTAAATATATTTCTTTGTTGTAATGGTTAACTAAGGGAATTATACTTAATTTTATTGTAAATTTCTTATTTTATGTTATGATTTTATTTAATATAAAGATAATTATTATGTAATATTTTATTGTTATTATAAATATTATTATTTAATTAAACATATACAATATAAATATAATATATTTATATTATTTTAAAAAGTAATTAAATAAGATATTATTTTGTAAAAAAATATTTTCTATTTTTTTAATATTAATAAGCTCATTTTTCAATTTTTCATTAACAATGATAAGAGAAAAATGGAGTTTTACATCCTCTTTACAATAAATAAAAATGATACTTTAATCTGGTTTTGCTCTCTAAGCTTAGAGCTATACAAATGTTATTGCTTATCATTAATAAAACTAATGTGATTGATGGCGTAGAGATTACAAAGGGCTAAATTTTTTTGCATGTAATTCATATCTTTTACAAGACTTTAAAAATAACACAGAAAAAATGAGAGAGGAAGGAATAGTGAACAATAGTGATAAGCTTTTTCATTTTTTAGTGTTATGATTACTTTTGTATTTTACGGTTAATTCATTGTATGTATGATCAATTCCAAAATTTTTATTTTAAGCTTATAGTGAATCTATATTTTAGTCTGTTATTGAAGTGTTGTCGTGATTGAGATTACAATATCACAGTAGTGAACACTCTGATTTAATAGAGAAGATTGTTTGCTAGCAAATAATCTATCCATATCAACGTTATTTAAATTTTTTTCCAAAATATATATCTATGTTAATTTTCGTGATTGATATCTTTTCTAAGATGAAAAGGGGCATGAGCTGATTTGAATATCCATAAATTTTTCGTATTAACTCAAAAAATATACGATCACATCATTTTACGGCTATTCTAGATTATCATTTTGATAAACTGAATAAGTATAGCGATGCGTCTTACAAATATTTGCAAAAAATGCTTTTATTGGACATTATTAAATTTTTTATGATTTATATTTTTAATCATTTTATCTTGGTTAGAAAGAAGGTGTATTCATTTTTATTTCTCTATTTTATCTTAAAGTCGTGGAATTATATTAATGTTAGAAATTTATAATTGTGGAAGACAATGAACTTTATTAAAATTATTCCACGTTCTTGTAGAAACGCATGGCTGTGAAATCGTTGAAATGTGTAATAGCTTATGGCATTAGATTTGGCGCATTCACCAAAGTTATCCCTTATCTTACCTAATTTAGCTTTTTCAATCAAAGAGTTAAGCTGGTGCTTACGCTAATTGTAGCTGGGGCAAATATTTTTTCTCAATCTATCCTAAGGAAAAATTATTTTATAAAAATATTTATTTTACTATATTATACAAAAAAATAAAAATATTATGTGTAACTAAAAAACAACATATTGATATTTTTATATATTATAAAATCATAATAATATTTATGATAATAAAGCTAAATTTATAATAAAAACAATAAAATAATTTTATTTTAATATATTTTTATCATTAAACTACATAATGTAAAGTACAAATAAAATAATTGACAATTATTAAATAAACATGTAACGGATATATTGTAAGTGTAATATAATATAAAAATAACAATTAAAATAAAATTATTAATTAAATTTTGTATTATATTTTTATTATCAGAAGATAAATATACTTTATCGATAGATAACGGAATGTTTTCTATTTAGAGGGGGGCGGTAAAGAAAATTTATTTTACTAAATATTGTAATTAGGTGGTTATGATGAAAATATTCAAGCATTGTATAGTATGTTTTGTTGCAGTAGCGATTTTCTTTTCACAGATTTTAAGAGCCAATGCTGATTCTTTAAATGGCAGATTTCAAAATGCTGGTTTTATTTCTGTAATGACACAGGAAAATAGAGTTATTAAAGCTGTTGATATGATTATTAGCCAGTTTGGAGGACAAGGGGCTGAGAAAAATGTCCAAAAAGTTGCGGGTTTAATGGGGTTGGAGACAGCGATTTTTGGTCTCATCGCATATCTTGTATATTTCTTTACTAGAAAGCCACCGAGTCCTAACAGAGAGACAGGTGGAAGAACATTCGATGCTTTTGCTCATAGTTCATGGGCTTTGAATTAAAAGATATTATCCTTGATAAACTTTGAATTATGCTGTTATTGAATGTTTTATATTAAATAAACCGTGATATTTAATCACGGTTTATTTATTTTTTTTAATCTTAATGACCTTGATAAGTTTATCCTTTTATATCATTAAGATATTGTTTTGTGGATGCCAGTATATGGTGCATTAAATTCAGCTAATCAGTTGCTTTTTAAATTTACTTAAATTTTTTTCTCTTCAAAATGCGCATTTGAGCTAAGTTTGTGGTTGATATTTTTTTTATGATGAAAACGCGAATGCATTAATTGAGATATCCATAAACTTTGTATATCAACTCAAAAAATACAAGGTCACACAATCTTACGACTATTTGTGGGTTTTATGTTGATGAACTGAATAAGTATAGCGATGCGTCTTACAAATATTTGCAAAAATGCTTTTATTGGAATCTTTTAATCTCTTTGTGGTTTACAATTCATTTTATCATTTTATCTTAAGCAAAGAGAATGTGGATTCATTTCTATTTCTCTATTTTATCTGAGAAGGGTGGAGTTATACGAATGTCAAAAAAAGTCATGATCGTGGAAGATAATGAGCTTAATATGAAGTTATTTCGCGATCTTATAGAAGCGAGTGGTTATGAAACCGTTGAAACGCGTAATGGTCTTATGGCATTAGATTTGGCGCGTTCATCAATGCCATCTCTTATCCTTGTGGATATCCAGTTGCCAGAGGTCTCTGGAATAGATGTTATTAAACAATTAAAAGAAGATGAAGAACTTCGATCAATCCCCGTTGTTGCTGTAACAGCTTTTGCTATGAAAGGCGATGAGGAGCGAATTCGTGCCAGTGGATGTGAAGAATATATGTCAAAGCCTATTTCTGTCCCTCATTTTATTACAATGGTAAAGCATTTCTTGGACTAAAGTTTGTTAAGTGATGATAGAAAAAATATTGAAAAGCTTATAAGATTGCTAAAGTTGTCGCGTAAATATTTTTGTGCTTTAGCACGTCGATATATTACAAGTTAGTAAAACAGATTTAAAAAATTGAAACTGAAGTTTTGAATTTTTCCGGTCTATTTTTCTTGCCTTTTATCTTAAGAGAAGAGGTTGTTTTGCATTCTTGTTTTTTCTAATCGGTATAGATTTGTTCCTACATTCATCTAAAAGTCTGTTTTAGCAGTTTAAAAAAGCCCCGTTTTTGTCCGAGGCTTTATGCATTGCAAAAATTGAAATTAACGCTTTGAGAATTGGAAAGAACGACGTGCTTTTGCTTTACCGTATTTTTTACGTTCAACAACACGACTATCACGGGTAAGAAACCCACCTTTTTTCAAGATTGAGCGAAGTTCTGGTTCGTAATAGGTTAAAGCTTTGGAAATGCCATGGCGCACTGCGCCGGCTTGTCCAGAAAGACCACCGCCTGCAACGGTTGCAATAATATCAAACTGGGTATCCCTATTTGTTGCAACAATTGGTTGACGAAGAATCATTCTAAGAACAGGACGAGCAAAATATTTGTCAAATTCCTTATTGTTGATTGTGATTTTTCCAGAACCTGGTTTAATCCATACACGCGCAACAGCGTCTTTACGCTTTCCTGTTGCGTAAGCACGTCCTTGTGAATCAAGCTTCTGCACGTGAACAGGAACAACATTTTCATGTGTTTCTGTAATACTTGTTACTATGCTAAGCTCAGAAAGAGAATTAATTTCAGCCATAATCAAGCAATCCTTTTGTTTTTGCGGTTTAAAGCACCAACGTCAAGAGATTCAGGCTGTTGTGCTTCATGTGGATGTTGGCTTCCAGCGTAAACACGTAGATTCTTCAATTGACGGCGACCAAGAGGCCCTCGAGGAATCATGCGCTCTACTGCTTTTTCAATAACGCGTTCGGGAAAACGCCCCTCAAGAAGTTGACGTGCTGTACGTTGTTTGATTCCACCAATATAGCCGGTATGCCAATAATATTTTTTATCCGTATATTTTTTGCCAGTGAGAGCTATTTTATCTGCATTAATGACAATAACGTTGTCACCATCATCAACATGTGGAGTAAATGTAGCCTTATGTTTGCCACGTAAGCGGTTAGCAACAAATGTGGCAAGACGACCCAAAACAAGGTTTTCTGCGTCAATAATAACCCATTTTTTCACCACTTCAGTTGGCTTTTGTGAAAAAGTTGCCATAGAAGTATCCTTTATTAGAACCCTTTTAATAGAAGGGAATTTTTACTGTTTTGCGTTGAAAATTGTTACCATAGCGAAATATTTAACGCATACTACTTGCTCTGATATAATGTCTTTTGATTGACGTCAAGAGAAAATAAAAACTTTATAAAACAACATGTTACAAGAAAGGTATTATAATACCACATTAAAAGAAGTTTGTAGACCATTTAAACTTAAAATGAATGTTGCAAAAGACTATTTTATCTTTAACGCATGATTGTATTTTATCGTTCTTCATTATAAAATAAGAAATAATGCAGTGGTCTCGTTATTTTCTCAATGTTGAATCTTCTGCTTGTGGTCAAGCTTGGTTAGATGCCCTTGATGTTCAAGGGATAAATAACGCGCGCGCTATTTCTCAAAAATTTGGCTTTCCAGATCAGTTAGCTCGAGTACTTTCAGCAAGAGATGTGGATGAAGCTGAGGCTGTTGCTTTTATTAATCCAACATTACGTACGCTTATGCCTGATCCAGAAAGTTTTAGGGATATGCAATGCGCTGCAGAGCGTATTGTTAAGGCTCTTCTCAATCAAGAACAGGTTGCTGTTTTTGGTGATTATGATGTTGATGGTGCTTGTTCATCGGCACTCATAGCACGTTTTTTTCGTTATTTTGGTATTGAAGTCAAAATTTATATTCCTGATCGTATTGTTGAAGGCTATGGTCCGAATGAACAAGCAATGAGGATGCTTGTGCAAGAAGGCGCTCGGTTAATTATCACTGTTGATTGTGGCGCAAACAGTCCTGATGCCGTAAAAGCAGCGAGGCTTGCTGGTGCTGATGTTGTGATTTTAGATCATCATCAAATGTCAGAGATTCATCAAGAAGCTGTTGCTCTTGTCAATCCTAATCGTCCTGATGATTTTTCTAAACAGGGGCATTTATGTGCAGCTGGCGTTGTTTTTGTTACGTTAGCTTGGGTTCATCATTTGCTGCGGAAAAAACAATTCCAAGGGCCGCTGCCTGATCTTTTAAGTATGCTTGATCTTGTTGCATTGGCAACCATATGTGATGTCGTGCCATTACAGGGGGTTAACCGTGCTTTTGTGATAAAAGGGCTTCAAGTTGCTCGTTCTATGCATAATCTAGGAATAACAGCTTTAACAAAGGTTGCACGAATAGGGGAGCCGCTTAATAGTTTTCATTTAGGTTTTTTATTAGGTCCTAGAATTAATGCAGGAGGGCGCATTGGTGATCAAGCTTTGGGAGCACGTTTGCTTAGCTGTGAGAATAAAGATGAAGCGGACAGAATAGCAGAACAATTAGATCGGCTTAATCAAGAACGCCAAGAAATGGAGAACATTCAATTAGCACAAGCGGAATCCTATATTGCTTCTCTTTATCAAGGTCAAGAAACACCATTGTCACTTGTCATTTCTCATAAAGAATGGCATCCGGGGATTATTGGTATTCTTGCTTCCCGCCTCAAAGAGCGTTTTTTTTGTCCTGTTTTTGCTATTGCTTTGAAAGAAGATGGAAATGGCGTAGGGTCGGGACGCTCAATTAATGGTATAGATTTAGGAGCAATCGTTCGTGAAGCTGTTACACTCAATTTATTAGAAAAAGGAGGGGGGCATAGTATGGCAGCAGGAATTACAATTCAATCAACAAAAATTGAAATTTTTCGAAAATGGCTAGAAGAAAAAGTTTCTTTAATGGTTTCACAGTTGCGTGCAAAAAAATCTCTTAGTATAGATGGTTCTCTTTCTGCTTCTGGTGTTAATGAAGCGCTGTTTGAATTGCTTGAAAAAGCAGGGCCATTTGGGGCAGGGAATGCAACACCTGTTTTTGTTCTTCCCTCTCATCGACTGGTGAATCTATCTGAAGTTGGTAAAGGACATCTTCGCCTCATTGTATCTAATGTTGAAGGAAAAAAACTACAAGGAATAGCTTTTCGTGCTGTAGGGACATCGCTAGGTGATTTTCTTTTTGAAAATATTGGTGAAATGATTCATTTAGCTGGTCATCTTAGTTTGAATTATTGGAATGGAACGATCAATCCGCAACTGCGCGTGATTGACGCAGCCGCAGTGGTTTGAAAGGGATATTTTTTATATTAGATGTCTAGATTAGAAGCAAAAGTAGAGTTTTCTTGTATGAAACGAAATCGTGCTTCTGGTTTTGTTCCCATGAGACTTTCTACAGTCTTTTTCGTTTCTTGCATTTCCACGGCATCAATAGAAACACGAAGCAATGTACGTTTTTGAGGATGCATAGTCGTTTCTTTAAGTTGTTCTGCGCGCATTTCACCCAGCCCTTTAAAACGCCCGATTTCGATTTTAGCTTTTCCAGTAAATTCAGTTTTGAGCAATTCATCCTTATGAATGTCGTCACGAGCATAAGCAACTTTTCCTCCTTGCGATATTCTATAAAGGGGAGGGACGGCAAGATATAAATGTCCCTGATGAATAAGGTCAGGCATTTCTTGAAAGAAGAAGGTAATGAGCAGTGACGCAATATGAGCACCATCAACATCAGCATCTGTCATGATGATAATACGTTCATATCTGAGATCTTTTTCACGATACTTGGAGCGTGTTCCACATCCAAGAGCAAGGATAAGATCGCTAATTGTTTGGCTTGAGTTCATTTTTTCATGTGCAGCACTGGCGACATTTAAGATTTTACCACGAAGAGGTAAAATTGCTTGGTTTGCTCTATTTCTTGCTTGTTTAGCAGATCCTCCTGCAGAATCCCCTTCAACAATGAATAGTTCAGCACCCACAGCATGGTTCTGGCTACAATCTGCAAGTTTACCGGGCAGACGTAATTTACGGACAGCAGTTTTTCGACTTATTTCTCTATCTTGGCGTCGTCTAACACGTTCTTCAGCACGTTCAATAACCCAATCGAGAAGTTTTGTTGCTTCTTGTGGGGAATTTGCTAACCAATGATCAAAGGGATCGCGGATTGCATTCTCAACGATACGCTGTGCTTCAATGGTTGCTAATCGATCTTTTGTTTGTCCAACAAATTCAGGGTTACTGATAAAGACTGAAAGTATTGCGGCTGTTGAAATCATAATATCGTCAGACGTAATAATCGTTGCGCGCTTGTTTCCTATTAACTCAGCGTAGGATTTCAATCCACGCAAAAGAGCTTGACGTAATCCTATTTCATGTGTTCCGCCTTCTCCTGTAGGAATCGTATTGCAGTAAGATTGCACACAAGAATCACCACCATGCCAAGCGATAGCCCACTCAACGGAGCCATGGCCATTATTGTGTTGTGTTTTGCCAGAAAAAATTTCTGACGTTACTCGATATTCATCTTTTAGTGACGAAAGTAAATAGTCTTTAAGCCCATCGGGAAAATGAAAAACAGCTTTTTCAGGAATATTTTTTGCGCCTTCAAGTATGACGGGATCACAAGACCAGCGAATTTTTACGCCACCAAAAAGATAGGCTTTGGAGCATGTCATCTTATAGATTTTTTCTGGATCAAAAGCTGCTTTTTCACCAAAAATTTCATGATCAGGATGAAAACGAACGCGCGTACCACGACGATTATAAACATCTCCCAGATCTTCCAATCCAGATTGAGGAATACCGCGTGAGAAACGTTGGCGGTAAAGTTTTCGTTCTCGTGCAACTTCAACTTCCATATCATCAGAAAGAGCATTGACGACAGAAATTCCTACTCCATGAAGTCCACCTGCAGTTTGATAAGCCTTTCCATCAAATTTTCCCCCTGAGTGGAGTTGTGTCATAATAACTTCAAGAGTCGATTTCTCAGGCATTTGAGGATGATTTTCAACAGGAATACCGCGTCCATTATCTGTAACGGTTATATAACCGTTCCTATCTAATGAGACCTCAATAGAATCTGCATAACCCGCAACAGCTTCATCCATCGCGTTATCAATAATTTCGGCAAATAAGTGATGAAGCGCTTTACTGTCTGTTCCACCAATATACATTCCAGGGCGTAAACGTACCGGCTCTAAACCCTCAAGAACTCGAATAGAGAGGGCATTATAGTCATCTTCTTGCGTATCTTTTGCACTTTTTCTTGAAATCATTGCGTTTGATTTCATTGGAGACTGCAGAGTGTTTTCTTTTGTATTTACCCGAGATTGGGCTTTATTTAAAACACTAAAAAGATCCTTTTTGTTATCGCTCATAGCGTTTAACTATCCACCTCATAAAATCAAATATTTATTAAAATAATTTTATGCCTGTTTTTTATTTAAAAATCAATGCACTTAGGAAATATCGATTGTTGGACCAAAAATTTTTTCAAAAGCGTGTTTGAGAGCAATATCAATATCATGCATTGCTACAGGGCAACCTAGATCAAGAAAGCTTGTTACACCGTGGTTTGTAATTCCACAAGGAACAATTCCTGAATAATGGGCTAAATTAGGATTAACATTGATAGAAACTCCATGAAAACTTATCCATTTGCGCACTCGAATGCCAATAGCTGCAATTTTATCTTCGGAAGAAAGATCATTTTGTTTTGATGGGCAATGAGACTGTTTAACCCAGACACCAACGCGATCTTCTCTACGTTCGCCTTTAATATTAAAATTTGCAAGCATCTGTATGATCCATTCTTCTAATGCACTAATGAAAGCACGAATGTCTTGTTTTCGGCGTTTAAGATCAAGCATAATATAAGCAATACGCTGTCCTGGACCATGATATGTAAATTCACCGCCACGACCTGCCTCATAAACAGGGAATAAATGGGGTGCTAAAAGATCTTTTTTATTGGCACTCGTCCCCGCTGTATAAAGGGAAGGGTGTTCGAGAAGCCAAACTTGTTCATGCGCAGTTTTTGCAAGAATTTTTTCTACACGTTCTTGCATATAACGCAGAGCTTCAGGATACTCAACTAGATGATCACTTATCTTCCATTCAACGGGTGGATTTCCTAGAATTGCATTAAAATGATGTGATAAGTGATTACGATCTGTATGTTTCAATTCAAATGTCATTGGTAATATTTATCTTGATGTTTGAGTTTATTTTGTAATCAATAAAAGTGATTACAGAGTAAGGTATAGAATTGTTGAATAAAAGAGAATACGTTCATAAATTTTATCTTAAGAAGATTTGCTACGCTTAAAAATCCACGTTCCTTTTACCATCTTCCTGTTGCACCGCCACCACCTGATGATCCACCACCACCCCTAAATCCCCCTCCACCTCGAGGACCTCCGAATCTTCCACCAGGATATCTGCCACCGGCACTTAAGTTAAGAAACCAAGGTGTGAAGATGATCCCCAGCCAGAGATACTTTTGTGGCCCCACTTTTTTACCAAAAATCATTGCAAGAATGGGCAAACCAACGACTATAAAGAGAATGAGAAACATAATTGCATTGATTACCATTTCTTCTTTTTCAGCTTGTTTACGTTGTTCTTCAACGATTTTAGCTTTTTCTTTGATGCGAAAAGTAAAATCAGAATCACTTTCTGTAATAACTTTGATAATTGCATCAACTGCTTCAGCAATTCCTTTTTGATAATTTCCTTCGCGAAAATTAGGAATCATGAAGCTATTAATAATGACAGAGGAAAGAGCATCTGTTAGCTCTCCTTCCAAACCATATCCAACTTCGATACGTGCTGTGCGTTCATTCGGTGCAATGACCAGTAATACACCATTATTGATCTTCTTTTGGCCTAATCCCCATGTACGAAAAAGAGAATTGCTGTATGTTTCTATATCGTTGCCCGAAAGAGTAGGGAGTGTCACAAGAACAATTTGATCTCCCGTTTTCTCTTCGAGTGCTGCCAGTTTTTTTGTCAAGTCTTCCTTGGTTGCATTATCGAGCAAATGAGCCACATCATTAACATAACCTGTTAAATGAGGAAATTTTATTTGCGAACAAGCGATACTTCCCAATGCAGCAACTAAATACAAAGAGCAGATAAAAGCCCATAATTTTGGAAATACAATACGTTGCAAAGAGTATCGAAATGATTTCATTAATTAAAATTAACCTTTGGTGTTTGTTGGCTATCAGTATCGATGGTAAAAGTTGGCATAGGTTTAGCATCACGAAACCAGAATTTTGCCCAAATCATCGTCGGCATTGTTTTGAGTGCAGTATTGTAGGCACGTACTGTTTCAATATAATCGCGGCGTGCAACGGAAATACGGTTTTCTGTTCCTTCTAATTGTGATTGAAGAGCAAGAAAGTTTTGGTTTGCTTTAAGGTCCGGATAGTTTTCAACAACAGCCATAAGTCGCGAAAGTGCACTTGATAAATTTGCTTGATTTTTGAGATATTGCTGCATAACTTCTGGATTATTCAACATATCTGCATTAATGTTGACTTGCGTTGCTTTGGCGCGTGCTTCAATTACATTTGTGAAAACGCTTTGTTCATGAGCTGCGTAAGCTTTAACTGTTTCTACAAGATTGGGGATGAGATCTGTACGACGTTGATATTGATTGAGCACTTCACTCCATGCTGCATGTGCTTTTTCTTCATTTGTTGGTATCGTATTAAATCCGCACCCACTTAAAAATGGCACTAACCATGCCAAAAAAATCACGATTGGAAATTTTTTTAATATTTTAAACATTGAAGAAGTTTGTACATTTAACATAAAGATGTCTCCACAGATATTTTATGTATTATATAGGGTTTATTTTCTTGGTGGAAAGTATTTTGAACTTTATAAACAGGCGTATTTATCAATAAATTGATATCTCTATGCGTTTTAGGTACGCTTAAGTGACTTGTTGATATTAAAATAATAATAGTAATATAGATGTCATCTTATAAAAGATCAATAATATTTATATCAATTATTATTACAGAAAAATATATTATTTTCGTAGGAGTTTTGGATTTCGCAACGTGCAGATAACAATTGAAAAAGAGAAAAATGTAAGTATCAATCTTATGGAAAGATAGAAGGTCAGGGCAGTTCTTATTTTCCTCCTTTAGAAGTTATGTTTAATACATTGGATAAAAAAGGCTTTTTTATTATGTATGGTAGTAATTGAGAAGGAGGGTGAAAGTCCTATGATAGAAAGTGTTCAGCGGCAAAGTGAAAAGTTTGATGGATTGGCTAATGATTATGATCGTTATCGTCCTCGCTATCCCCTTACTTTATTTAAAACCATGCTCCATCCTTTTAAGAACAAAAAGCATTTGTCCATTGTGGATGTGGGTGCTGGGATAGGAATCGCATTAGAGGGAATTGTTAAATTTTTAGGAAATGAGCACCAATATCATGCTATCGATGTATCGGCAGATATGATTAAGCAGGGGCGAAAAAAATTTCCTACGGTGCAGTGGTATCAGGGCCGTGCCGAAGACCTATTGCCTCAAATTGGCGAGGTTGATCTTGTCATTGCAGCGCAAGCGTTTCCAGTAGATGGATCGTTCTAAGTTGCTTTGTTCTGTTTCAGATCAACTTCGGGTCAATGGTGTCATGGCGGTTATTCAAAATAATCGCGATTTCCAGCATAGCGAATTTCTAGACGCTTATGAGACATTGTTAGAGAAAATGAGTCCGAACTATTCTCGGTATTATCGTAATTTTGATTTTTTACAGGAAATGAGTGATGGCTTTGGGGTAGATCCAGAAAAGATTTTTTTTCATACGCACAATTGGACGATGATGATCCCATCTGAAGCTTTTATTGGAATGAGCCGCTCTTCAGCGCAAGCGCAACGCGCTATTGCTTGCTATGGGGAAGAATATTTGCGGCAATTGGTCGCATTGATAAAGAAATATGAAGTGCAAGGCAATTTGGAGCTTTTGTATCGAAGTGAGCTCTATATGTATGCAGGATAATCCGATATCGATGATTGCTTTTGCTCTTTTAGCACATCAGAGTGGGCGTTATTCAGGAAATTAACGCATTATTAAGGCAGACTTTGAGGGGGAAAGTTTTTTTCTTCAGCATTCACATTGACATCTTATTACCGCTGATTTTCATTGTTCATTTAATATGAGAGAGTTTAAATAGAAAATTTATGCACTGCATTATAGCATCGAAGCGCTTTCTTTACTGCAGTTTAACAACAGATTATTTTATAAAATGGAAAGAGGTAGATTGAATAGAAATGTTTGATAATTCTTTGTTTTTATGATTGCTTTTTATTATTAAATGAGAGTGTTTTTAATAAATTTTGACAAAAATAACTGAAAAAGTACAAAAAATTATCATAATCAGAAATTTGTAGTAAAAAAGGTAATGGCTTGGAAGAACCTTTAAAAAACAACTCATTTTGAAATTATCTCTAAATTCAGATTGAATATAACAAAAAGTAAAATATAAATATACTATATGAAGCATTTCTCTTTTTAGAAGATATAATATAAAAACAATATATTAATTAATTTTTTTTTGATATAAGAAAACTTCTTTTATTTTCTATTTTAAATAACGGGTTAGTCCGAGTCTTATGTGGTTTTATTGAAGATGTGTTTTTCAAGGTTTAATCTGGCGCTTTAAATACAATTTTAGAAGTGGCAAATAAGCTCAAGCAAATAAGCTCAATTTTGTCTCTGTTGTGATGTGTTGAATAAGTTTTTTAATTTTCTATAGAGTTTAATTTTTGCAATCATGATAGATTGTGACAGCTATCTATTTAAGGTTTTTATAAGTTTAGTAGGAATAGCTTGATGATAAATCCATTGAGTTCTCCATCTTTACGCTTCATAAAAGAATAAGCTTGCACCATCACACACTTTGTCATTTCCCAATGTTGCGACAGCCCTTGACATGGTTTATAAGAGGAGTTTTTAGTCCTTTTTTGTACAGTTTTATCCATACGACAGTCTCGCTTATGACGTGCAAGCGAATGGTTTTGATTGATTCAACATACACAGATTTGGAATGAGAGAGTCTAAAGATATTCCGCTCTCTCATTTAATATGAATCATGCTAGATTATAATTATAAATTAATGCGTTATCTATTTTTAAAATCCATGACCTTGGTTGAGCTTGTCAATATTTCATTTTCATTTATCGTAAACTATTCTACTTTTGGATAATAACTCCATTGTAAGGAATACCTTTAAGAAAGCATTCTCGCTTTAAAGAGTCGTTATAGTTTTTTTTGTTTTATAGAAGGATCAATAATGCTAAACGTTATACTTTGATAAAAAAAGAAAGTAAATTATGACTATTATACTGAAACCGAGCGAGGTGACGCTTAGTGAGCTTGCAGCTATTTATTTTAATGGTGAAGTGAGTAAACTTCATAATGACACGCATTTAGCTATCGAGAAAGGGGCTCAACGCATTGCTGAAATTGCTGCTGGAAGTGAGCCTGTGTACGGTATTAATACTGGTTTTGGGAAGTTGGCTTCCATTAAAATTGATGCGGACGATGTCGCTGTTTTACAGAGAAACCTTATTTTGTCCCATTGTTGTGGGGTAGGAGAGCCTTTAGCTGAAAATATTGTGCGTTTGATAATGAGCTTAAAGCTTATCTCTTTAGGAAGAGGGGCTTCAGGAGTTCGTCTAGAATTGGTAAATTTGCTGGAAAATATGCTTGCAAAGGGCGTCATTCCTGTCATCCCTGAAAAAGGGTCTGTTGGTGCTTCAGGTGATCTAGCTCCACTTGCTCACATGGCGGCTGTTATGATGGGAGAAGGAGAAGCATTTTTTCAAAATATTCGTATGAGTGGGGCGGTTGCATTAGAGAAAGCGGGATTGTCCCCTATTATTTTAGAGGCAAAGGAAGGTCTAGCTCTTATTAATGGGACTCAAACATCAACAGCCCTTGCACTTTCTGGTCTTTTTCGAGGTTATCGGGCATTGTGTGGTGGATTGTTGGCAGGGGCTTTGACGACAGATGCTATCATGGGATCAACGGCGCCATTTCATCCTGATATCCATATTTTACGAGGACATTATGGGCAGATTGCTGTATCGAAAACATTAGAAAAGCTTGTAGAGGATTCAGAAATTCGTGCAGCACATTTACGGGGTGATGAGCGTGTACAAGATCCTTATTGTATACGTTGCCAGCCACAGGTCATGGGGGCATGTTTTGATATTTTGCTGGCAGCAGCAAAAACACTGATTATTGAAGCAAATGCTGTTACAGATAATCCATTGATTTTAAGGAATGGTGAAGTTGTATCAGGTGGGAATTTTCATGCTGAACCTGTAGCGTTTGCCGCTGATCAGATTGCTCTTGCTTTATGTGAAATAGGATCTATTTCTCAACGGCGTATTGCTCTTATGGTTGATCCAGCAGTTTCTTATGGACTTCCAGCTTTTTTAGCGCATAATGCGGGTCTTAATTCAGGTTTTATGATTGCTGAAGTAACAGCGGCAGCTTTGATGTCTGAAAATAAGCAAATGGCCCATCCTGCTTCCGTTGATTCAACCCCAACTTCTGCCAATCAAGAAGATCATGTTTCAATGGCTTGCCATGGAGCGCGTCGGTTATTGGTAATGAGCGAAAATCTTTTTACACTTATTGGCATTGAAACGCTTGTTGCAGCACAAGGAATTGAATATCGTGCACCTTTAAGAACAAGTACTTTTTTGCAATCTGTTATGGAATGTCTACGAAAAAATGTTGCTTCTCTTAAGGAAGATCGCTATCTGGCTCCAGATCTTCATCAAGCACATATACTTGTGCGTGAAGGGCACTTATTATCTGTTTTACCAGAAACAATTTTTCCTTCATTAAGTTTTCAATAGTATTTGTTTTAAGGTCAATGCTGAAGGGCGGATATTGAATTTTAAAACTTCCTCATATGAAAATATAGAGGAGCGATACAATATTTGAATTATTTAATAAATCATATATTTATTACTGTATATATCTGATTTTTGTAGTTAACTAGATATTATGTTATTTTATAGAAACTATAAACTTAAAGCACCTATATTTTCTGATTTATATCAGAAATTTTAATATAAGTTAAATAATATCCACGAATTATATATTCGTGATATTATATTTCTATAAATATAAATTATAATATATGTATTGTATCGAGTAAAAATAAAAGTTTTATTTTATATTATTCTTATTTGTTAATACTTTATGAATTTTATAGTTCATTTTTGATATTTAAAATAAAAAAGGAGAAAGGAATGTTTAAAAGTTCTAAATTATGTGTTTCAATAACAGTTCTTTTTTTCTCTCAAATTCTTGAGATTCATGCAAATTTTAGGAGAGGTAGCTTTCTAGAGGAAGTTTTCATTATGATAGTGGCCCAAGAGAAAGAGCCTCTTATTTCAGCGAAAAACAAAGATTTTATTGCTATATCAGGGCAAATTCCCAGAGGTAAGGAGAACGCTATCATCGGACCAACAATCAAAGATGCTCTTTTTACCGTATATTTTTTTTTCATTGGAAAGCTTGTCGTTAAGGCAGCTGGAGTCCTTAAAAGATGGGTTGTAGATACACTTTCTCATACTTTTGAAAACTTGCGAGATTCGTATTATCATTAATTGAGCTATTCAATTGGCGTAAAAAGTTTTTTTATAAGCTCAAAGAAAGTTGGCTTAAAGTAACAAAAAATTAATTGTATGCATAGTTAATGTGTTTGTTATGAATTTTTAGGCTTCTATTTCAGTACACTGAAATAGAAGCCTAAAAGTTTAGATTACATTAAGGTTAATTTTCTCTGTAAAAAACTAGAGAATACGGAATGAATTAAATGACAATTATGAAAAAATTCATTATCACTTTATTTGAATAAAATAATACGAAATTGCAGGCTATAAAAGCTGAATAATTCGCAATAAAAGTATTTTTTCATTGTTTAGAGCAAAGTGTTGGACTGGCTGGTCTTCGATGTTTTTTGAAATATATTTGTGAAAGAAACATGAGGCTTTATTTCTCATAGAGCTGTTATCGTGGTGTGGATTGTTAGCATTTCAAAAAGTAAGGAAAGAAATGGCAATAAATGAACTGAAAAGAGGGATGAGTAAGCGCCAAGTTATTTTTTTAGCTCTTGGTTCTGCTATTGGAACAGGTCTTTTTTATGGGTCTGCACAGGCAATTAAGCTTGCGGGTCCCAGTGTTTTGATTGCCTATTGTATTGCTGGTTTAGCTATTTTTATGGTTATGCGGGCTCTAGGAGAGATGATACTTCATAATCCATTGCCTGGTTCTTTTGCTCGTTATGCGGCAAATTACATATCACCATTAGCAGGTTTTTTAACGGGATGGACATATGTATTTGAGATGATTCTTGTTGGTTTGGCTGATATTACAGCTTTTGCGACTTATATGGGGTTTTGGTATCCTGATGTTGCTCCTTGGGTATGGGCACTGAGTATTACATTAATCATCACAGGTATTAATTTAGCGGCTGTAGAAGTCTATGGTGAACTAGAGTTTTGGCTATCTTCTATTAAAGTTATCGCTATCATTGCGATGATTATTTTAGGAATAGCAATTATTTTTTGGGGGTGGGGTGAAGGTGCAGATTTTTCTACCGTTACTGTTCATAATTTATGGAAAAATGGTGGACTTTTTCCCAATGGTTGGTTTGGTTTTTTAGCTTGCTTTAGTGTTGTTGTTTTTGCTTTTGGTGGCATAGAAATCATTGGCATGGCAGTCATGGAAGTTCAAAACCCTCATCAAACGATTTCAAAGGCAATTAATTCTACTCCAGTTCGTATTTTGCTTTTTTACGTCATGACGTTAGCTATTTTAATGTCTCTTTATCCTTGGAATGAGATTGGTCTCATGGATAGCCCTTTTGTATCCATTTTTGAAAATCTTGGGATTTCATATGCAGCAAATATTTTAAATATTGTTGTTGTTACAGCGGCTATTTCAGCAATGAATAGTGGAATGTATGGTGCTTGTCGTATGATCCATGGTTTATCGCAGGAAGGTTATGCTTTAAAAAAGTTTCAATATTTATCAAAAAACGGTATACCAGTTTTTGTTATTTTGATGATCTTCGGTATTTTTCTTCTTGGTGCTGTCCTTAATTATTTTTATCATGAAAAGCTTTTTTTTCTTATTGCTGCAATGGCAACATTTGCGACAGTTTTTGTTTGGATGATGATTCTACTTTCACAATTTTTTATGCGAATTAAGATGCCTAAAGAAGCTCAGAATGGTTTAAAATTTCCCATTCCATTTTGGCCAATAGGATCGATTTTTTCTATTTTATTTATGGTTTTTATTTTTATTCTCCTATGGTACTTTGATGAGACACGACCAGTTTTAATTATAGGTGTTATTTGGATTGCTTGGCTTATTATTTGTTTCTATGCACTTAAACTTTATAATTTTAAGCAAAAGAAACAGCAATAAAATGTGAATAGAGATAAAGCTCAAAACAATAGCTGATGTCATCAGGAAAACAGGTGTTTGATTGTTTTCTCTAAAGGTTAGAACAATCTAGATTGAAAAAATCTGCTCGTTATTATTTTGCTTTGGAAGTTTTTGTGAGCCATTGCTTACGGTAACGACAAATCATATAAATATTAGGCGTTTTTTTGATGGTGAGCTGTGCCATCAATATAAGTCTTTCAGGTTAAAATGCCTAACAGTGCAAATAGATTTTACCAGATACATGATTATAGGCAGATATCTTTTTCTAAACGTATTAATGAAGTTCTGTTTCACGAAAGAAGTTATTGTAAGAATTGTTTTTAAGCTCTTTAAAAAATTGGTTGTTTAAATTTTGTTGTTTAGAAAATTACTATTGCTTTTAGAAGCGAAGATAAAGTTCTTTATGTATTTTTTCTCAAAGAGGATTGGCGTTGGTAGAAAATAGTGGATAACAAAGTTACATGAGGCATTGTATCATTGTTTTTACAAAAACTTTAATAAACAGCCAGCAAGGTATTACAATAAAATCTCATAGAAGAGTAAATTAAAGAGAACAATGAACGTGTGACAGTTTTACGACTCTTGTTATTATTGCTCTCACAAGAGGAAGGATCAAACTTATTTTTTAATATTGATACGAGAGTAATTTTTATTACAAGTGGAGGCGGACAAAATGCACTCCGCAACTGTATTTCGGTGCAAAATTATTCAATATTACCATAAAAGGCGCTCAAGAACACTACGACTAGCAAAAACAATCATCGGAAAATGGCTTTTTACACGAGAAATCTTCCAATAGCTCTGAAACACACACAACAACAATTCTCTCTATCCTTGAGGCAACAGGCAATGTTGATATGGATGTACAATGAGATGCTACGATTACTGCTTCTCATCTGATTTCCGGTCAAGATATCAATGTAATGGGAGAAAGTATGACGATTGTTGGCATGACAGACCATCATAGCAGCCATTCACAGACGCGTGAAACAGGTTTTGATGGGAATAGATTTGACTTTGTAAGCAGAATTATTAGCGGTAATGGCTATACCTACGAGACGATACCTGCCGGCAGTAACGTTTGGATAGAATGGTAGAGAGTGGCTACAAATCCCATAAATCCCCATACTTGCTTTGGAGATGCGAGCTAAGCATGTCGGTATGTTCATGGCTCATTCAATCGAGTACAAGTCCCTTTAAGGAGGAAAAAATGAAACAAAGTTTAAAATTATTGAGTTGCATAGCTTTATTAGTTATAATGGGATGCCAGTTTAATAAACCTCCTGAAGGATACTTCACGGTGTGGGAGAAATCAGGAGCAGATCGGTTTGAGGTAAAAAAAAAGCACTTTTAGAATGTGGAATGCCAACTCCTTATGATGTGTTTCCGGAAAATAGAAATTTAAGCAACAATGCATGGGCAACCATAGAAGCTTGTATGATTCAAGCTGGTTTCCATGATAAATATGATAGGGGGGCTGGTGTGGAAATCATAAAGCCGAAAACTTGCCGATTTGTCGTCCAGGCGCTGTCATCCCGAGGCGCAGTGTCAAGAAGCGCTTAAACAGCCCTTTTTGTAAAAAGCATCCAGAACAATATGAGTGCTATCTTTAAATCTTGCAGCTAGTGATAAGCAACAATCCGCTATCCTTGCCTTCGCTTGGAATGGCGGGATTGTTCTCTCTCTTTCATTATTTAACGGATGAAGAAAAGCAGCATTTGCAAGAAGGTTCTGATGGCAAGGTGCATGTGTCCTTTAATGGCATCTTTACTCCACCAGAGGAAGCCGCTGTTTATACAGAGCAACATGCGAAGGATAAAAATAATCCGCTTTATTTTGTTGTGTTCCCAGAAGCCGATTCTGCTATCTCAGAACTTCTGGTCGCGGGCTATCAGAAGTTTATGGAAAATAACTTTTGGGGTTTGACCAATTCAACACAAGAAGCAAAAGATTTGGTGTATAGCCATGGTATTACAGGGTTGGAACTTTATGGACATAGCCGCGGTACCATAACATTGGGGAATATGCTGTATTATTTCAAACAAGAAGGTGTTCGCGGGATAGCCGACAACACGAATATCAATTTCTATGGACCAGCCTTTAATGTTTTAGTTGCATACGGTCTGTTAGGTTATGTGAGTGATGGCAAACAAACCACTATTGGCTTTGATGGGAATAGATTTGACTTTGTAAGCAGAATTATTGGCGGTAATGGCTATACCTACGAGACGATACCTGCTGGTAGTAACGTTTGGAAAGAATGGAGGAGAGTGATCAAGAATCCCATAAGTTCCCATACCTGTCTTGGAGACGTGGGTCCAAAATGCCAAAAGTTTTATGGTACATCTCATCGTGAACAATTTCCTTTAAGTAAATCAAGGAGTAAAAAATGAAACAAACTCTAAAATTATTAAGCACTGTAACTTTGTTAATTATAACTGGATGTAATATCGATAAACCTCCTCCAGGAGAGGTGGCTACGTGGGAGAAAAATGGTGTTACTGATTTTACTGAGGTAGGAAAAGCCTTGTTAGAATGTGGAATGCCGAGCCTTATTGATGCCGATCCAGAAAACAGAAAACTCAGCTACAATGCATGGGCAACTATTGATGCTTGTATGGTTCAATCAGGTTTTCGTGATAAAGTGGGGGGAGGGACTTGGTGCGAGAATCATAGAGCCGAAAACTTGCCCATTTGTCGTCCAGGCGCTGTCATCCCGAGGCGCAGTGTCAAGAAGCGCGTGAACAGCCCTTTTTGTAAAAAATATAAAAATGCACCTGAATGCAAACCTTAAGTCTTGCTGTTTGTGACGATCACAATCCCTACCTTCATGTTTCTCATACCCGCACGCGGGGGGCTTAATTCAGCATGTCAATGCTATTTATTTATGGGTACCACAACTGTTGGCGCAATAATATAAAATATCTATTTTGGTTATAATCAAAATATTGATAATAATTATAAGCATATCGTTGATAGATAGATGATTTTAGTAATAATTTTACCGTATTTTTGATATAATAATTATGGCATAATCTTCGGAAAGATAAAAATAATATAGGTTGATAATGTTCATCATTGTTTTGGAAATAAAAAACAGCATGTAAAATAATTTATAGATTGTTTCGTAATATCAAAATTACTCAAGGATAGGAAAATGAAGCAGATTTTAAAATTATTAAGCGGGATAACCTTATTTGTTATGGCTGGATGCTACCCTGAGCAGCCTTCTCGAACAGCTGTAGATGCATGGGAAAAATCCGGTGCTGATCAGCTTGAGATCAAAAAAGCTCTGTTAGAATGTGGAATACATCATCTTGATGGTCGTCTTGATACAGAAACAAGTACTGATGAGAAATTCAATGCTGAGGAGTCTGTGAATGCATGTATGATCCAAGCAGGTTTCCAAGATAAATTGGGAAGAATGAAGTGGTGTGAGAAATATAAAAATCTTCCAATTTGTCAGCCTGATGCAGTTATTCCTCAGCGAAGTGTCGAGAGGCGTTTGAATAGTCCTCATTGTGAAGAGCATAAAGAACAACCTGAATGTCAACCTTAAGTATTGAGGCTGCTGTAATCAAAAATCCTTATATTCTTGTTTTTGTATGGGGGTGGGATTGTTTCTTCAATATCTATATGCTAACAAAAGTCATCTTGCGTGTGAGTAAATATTAGAAGACTTATCAGTCTTTCTATCGTAAATATTGACGGAGGGGGAAATGAAAAAAACATTGAAATTATTGAGTGCTATAATTTTATTAAGCTCTGCTGGGTGTATTAGCAAACCTCCCCCATCGACGTTAGAATTATGGGAAAAGTCCGGTGTCAGTAAGTCTATGGTCCAACAAGCACTGTCAAAATGTGGTTG
The DNA here is from genome assembly GCF_042195745.1 of Bartonella sp. AP7XZML. Taxonomy (NCBI): domain Bacteria; kingdom Pseudomonadati; phylum Pseudomonadota; class Alphaproteobacteria; order Hyphomicrobiales; family Bartonellaceae; genus Bartonella; species Bartonella sp. AP7XZML. The sequence goes on along the minus strand of NZ_JBHIOT010000019.1, from coordinate 88,289 downwards.
GAAACCAATCTACGCTTCTTCTGAAAATATGGATTCGCGTGCAAGTGATTTTGCAGCAGTTTATGAGTGCATGACTAAAGCAGGTTATCGGTACAAATTACAAGATTCAAAGGGAATCTATTTTTCATCAACGCCGCGAAGTGATTCATTTTTAGTCAATTTAATGGTAGCAGGGTATCAGCAGGTTATGGACAATGATACTTTTGGTGTAACCAATTCGACACAACAAGAGCGAAATTTGATGTTACGTTTTGAAAATGATAAAAAGCGCCAGAAAATAAAAAAAGCTTTGCATAAGTGATCATCAACAGTAGAACGTTGATTTTTAAAGCAATAATTAAATAAAAATATTAAACGGGAGAAGAGAGAAATATAGCTCTTTTGTCTCCAATGTAGTTATATTCATCAGCTACGAGATTGCCAATAGTGTTGTTGTCAGATGATGCTAGCGGAGGATAGTGAGTTGTTGTTTAGAGAAATTTATTCAATATAAAGAATGGCAAATAATAGCTTTGCTAAAATATCTGCTTTAACGATAAGCTTTCATAGAGCTAATTTTGATGAAATTTTATTTTGGTGTTTTTTAAGTTCAGAATGCTGAGTATTTTACTGTATTTTAGATTTTATCAAAAGATCTAAAATATTACATTTATTAATTCAAATCATTGATGATAGGGTATTAGGAGAAGTTTTTTATTTATTCAAATTTCTTTGTTAGATATCTAGCATTTTTAATATAGAAATTGTGTACATTAGCTTATACATTAGTGTGCAATTTCTTGTTTTTTTGTTGTAGTTGAAGAGATGATGCGGTTATAGATTTCGTATACTGTATCTTTTTGTGCTGTGTTTTATTAAAACGTTTTAATCGTTTAATCTTAAAAGTTATTCTCATTTTGTTGTATTTTTATTTTTTGGTGGTGAGATAAATTGAATATTATATCTCTTCAAAATTCGCATTTTTTCACGTTTTTTTAAGATTGTTTTTTTGGCCTTTTGTAATTACAGTTTCCAGCAGTTTTTGAGATGCATTCTTTAAAGGGATTTTCATCCTAAATGGTATTTTTAAACTTTTTGTTCTTTCTTTACATAAAACACAAAACATATTATTTGAATGCTATGATTTTATCATAAAAAATAAAATAATTTTGTTTGTTTTATTCTTGTTGTGTTTAATTTGTGGTTTATTTTTTTGCCAGCATTTTTTGTTTTTGTTGAAAAAAGAAAGTTTTGAAAAACAATGATAATCAAGGTATCTAACAATCACTTGTATTCGTGCGTTTTTACAGCAGCTATTTTTTCTTTTTTGTTAAATATAAATATTGAGGCACATTCTCATTCATATACATCACTGTCATGTGACAAAAACAAATTACCTTATGAATGCAGTGATGGTTCAAAGCATACAATTAGTGATAAAGTATATAAATTCACGGCGCCTGTTAAAGAAAAGAATGGGGAGGATCGTTCTCTCATGTTACCTGCTGCTATAGTAGTACAGGAGCCAAATACAGTTATTCAGGCAATGCGTGTAGAGGTTGAAGGGACTGCAAGTATAGAAGATATTTATGGTGTTTTTGTATCACGAGGGGGAAAAATTGTTTTGAGCGATTCAGCTTTAAAAAATGTATCAATAGGTCTTAAAGCTGATAGTGGAATGATTGAGGTTAATCGTGGAACAATTGAGGCTTCTCAGATTGCTGCTTATGCAGAGAAGCGAGGAGCATCTGTTACGTTAACGAATACAAAAATTAAAGTGGAAGGTTTGGGTATCGGTCAAGAGAGTGCTCTTTTCGTTAGGGCTGATGCGGGTATTCAGATGAAAAGTGGATTTATTGATGTGAATGATGCTGCTGCGCTTTATGTGGGGAGAGGGGGGAGTGCGACTTTAGATGGTGTTACCATTGCTTCAAAATATCAAAAAACAGAAGACAAAGAAAATACAAATGAAAAAATTACACATACAGTTTTCAATGTAAAACATCAGGGTTCTGTTTATGTAAAAAATACGAATATTATTTCTACGGATGTTCATGTTTTAACAGTTGGACAAGATTCTAACACGCCATCCAATAACGGCAGGGAAGGAAATATTTTAATTTCGCGGGTTAATATTGAAGATTCAACAATTAAAGCAATAGGTAACAAACATGGTATGTATTTTGAGAGGGATGAGGAAAATGATGCATATGAACAGGGGCTTGTCTTTTTGAAAAGGACGATTTTTGAGGTTCCAGATGGGACAGCTGTTCATAGTCATAACAGTCGTATTTATATTGGAGTAACAGAAGGTACAAAAATTTTTGGTGACTTATTATTAACAGCTGAAAAAGGGGGAAGTGTAGCGATTTTGGCTAATTCTTCTTCATTGATAGGAGGGACTCGTGTTGCCGATGATTCTATTGCTGAGCTTTATTTAACAGGGGGATCAAAATGGTTTTTGACAAAAAGAAGAGAGATCGATTTGCAAGTTGCAAACCGTACAAGTTCGTCTATTTCATTTGTGAAAGTTTCTGATAGTTTTATTGCTTTTGAGACTCCAATGTTTCAGGAGTATCAGACACTTCATATTGGGAAGGGAGAAAAAGAAGTTTATAGTGCGCAAGATAGGGCAGATATTTATCTCAATACACATCTCAGTAGTGATGGTTTGCTCGATAATAAAAAAACTGATCGGCTTTTAATACATGGTGATGTTTCTGGAAAAACGACAGTTTATGTGCAATTTGTTTCAGGAAATCAGGGTGAGATAGCAACCGGTGAAAATGCTCATAGTATTTCACTTATTCAGGTTTCTGGAAAAGCGGCAGAGGATTCTTTTCAGTTAAATCGTGCTTATATCGCATTAGAGGGTTTGCCTTACCAATATTATCTTCATGCTTATGGTCCAGCTTCTGCTCTTGGAAATGCACAAACTTCTCAAAGATTGGTTGAAGGAGATGGAGATTTTTGGGATTTTCGCCTTGAAAGTAAATATATTCAGCCTGCTTTAGAGGTGTCTGCTATTCCCCCTTCTGAGTTAAAGGTCAGAGAGGTTGTTCCACAAGTTCCGACCTATCTTTTGTTACCAAATGCTTTGTTTCATGTTGGGCTCATGGATATTAGTCATCAACAAAAGCAGTTGCAAGTTAGGCGGTCTATTCCTCGTAAATTATTAAAAGTTGAAGGGAACTTTGCTTTATCTGTCCACGATTATGGTGGACGTTATCGTTATGTCTCAGATCTTTCTACACTTAAATATGGGTGCGATGGTCATGTTGATTATAACGCTATAAAAACAGATATTTTGCTCAAAACAATAGAGAGCGCATATAGTACGACATCTTTTGGGATTATGGGAACCTATGGAAAGCTTTCCTTACAACCTCATAACGTGGAACAAAGTCAAAAGAGTACATTTAATAAATGGTCATTTACGGCATACGGTAGTGTGGAACACAAAACTGGTTTTTATATAGATAGTCTTTTATCTTATGGTTTGTTTAAAGGGGATGTGCGTAGCCATGTTTGGGGTAAGACGGCGACATTAAAAGCAAATCCTTTGAACGTGTCGTTTTCTGCTGGTAAAACGTTTATGACAGGATATAAAGATCTTATTTTTGATCCGCAACTTCAGCTTATTTATCAACATCTTCAATTTGATAAGTTTCGTGATATTGATGGATTTGATGTTGAGATGAAAAAAATAGATCAATGGTTTATGCGTGTTGGTGGGCGTTTAAGTAAAACATTTACAGCCTCTGAAAAGGATCGTATCATTTCTTTTTATGGCAATATTCATCTTGCTCATTGTTTTGGTAAAGAACAATTTGTTCATTTTAAAGATGTTTTTCAGTTGAGTTCTTTTGGTTCTTCCTTAGAAGTTGGCTTGGGTGTCAATTCACAGTTTTCTTCTAAAGTTACACTTCACAGTGATCTTAGCTATCAGCATAGGTTAACCAAGGCTGGTTTTTCTGGAGTTCATTTTTCTGGTGGATTGCGCTATCATTTTTAAGCAATCTTTTTAAAAATAATAAATGTGATTTTCGAAGTCTTGTTCTACTATCGGAATTAAAACCATTGTTTGTGCAGAATTTTTTAATAATGGTACCATGTGCTTTAATAAATATGAAAATATCATGTTGATTTATTTTTATCTACTATAGCATTTTTCAAATGCTTTAAAAAATTTGTTCATCTGATAAACAGATTTAAAATGAGAAAATCCTACGATATCGGGGTTCTCGTTCAATATGAATAACGCTAAATTATCATTATAAATCAGTATTTTGCCATATGATGCTTAAGGTATCATCGAGCCATTTATGGTAATTGCGTGCTTCTTCGTTTGAGTTATGAACAGAGAAAATAAAACCAGGATATCCACCAAATGCTGGTGGAGGTGGTGAAATGTGATTGGTTTCAAAAAAAATGATAGTTCTGGCGGTTTGAGGATGCTGTGCAACCTTATCTAGACCTAAAAATCCAGAAAACCGTCCATACCCATGAAGAGGAATAATATAATTTGCCGCCACTTTTTTAGCTGGGAGTATATCGGGAAGGTCTAAGTTTTTTTCAGCTAAAGCGGCATTCATACATAGTTTTGCAAATGAAATCCCTGTACCTTGCTCAACAATAAAATGGGAGACACCTGATCCACCTATACGAGCGCCAATCTCAATGATATAAGGTAAATTATGAGCATCTAGGCGTAGCTCTACATGGGCAGCACCTATATTTATACCAAGAGCTTTGACTCCAGAGCATGCAGCCTCACATAAAGCAATAATTAAAGGATCATCTATATCACAGCGTTGACGATAAATTGTTTCTTCAAACCATGGTCCTTCAGGTTGTCCTTTGTCGCCAACAGCTAAAACATGCACACCTGTTGTATCAACAAAACATTCTACGACAAATTCTTTTCCTGGCAAATATTGTTCTACAATTAAACCTACAGGTTTATTTTTATCATTAAAACGTGCCATGTCTTTATACTGAACATTCCATACAGCTTTGATGAGCTTAGAAAATTCTTCAGGATTTTTAGCTAACATGACGCCTGTACTCGCCCATCCAGAGACGGGTTTAATAACGAGCGGATAGTCTAAGGTTTGTGTTTGTGATAGGTCTTCTGGATTATCTATATACAGAAATTTTGGTGTTCTTAAGCCTGCTTTAGCAAAAGCTTGACGCATGAGATATTTGTTTCTGGTTAATGCTGCTACTTCTGGTTCAATACTTGGAGTATTGATTTTTTTTGCAGCCAAAGCTGTCCATAGGATAGCTTCTTCGCGAAGGGTCATAACCCCAGCAATATTGCGTTCTTTTACGCCTGCTGCAAAAGCGTCTAGAGCTGCCTCTGGCTTATCAAAAACAGGAAGTTTCCAAGTTGCAGTGACTGCTGCGGGGTTTTGAATAGGAGCGCTTTCAGCGGTATCATAGATCATTACTAATTCGATATTAGCTGCTTGTGCTGCTTCAAATATAAACGGGAACTTTGTATTGCGCTGGCAAACTAATGCGAGTTTTTTCATTTTGTTTCCTTATTAAATTTGGAATTTTGGGCACGACGTTTTTGTTGCCATTCAGATATCTTTGATGCATCTATAAATAAGAATGTCATTCCTATAACAGCCATCATCATAGCAATTATTTTGATAATGTTGAGAGAAGGACTCGAGCCGGTTATCCATTCACATGTAACCACTGCAAAAGGGGATAATACGCCAATAGTGTTGGCGTATAATACACCTCCTTCAGCTAAAACTTTTTGGTACAAAACGTAAACTGGTGCCGAGCAAACAGTTCCTAAAATCAATATCTTAAATAGATCTTCCAAATTAAGATAGAAGAGTGGGGTAGGATCAAAAATGAATAATGGTATAAATGATGCGGCAGAAATTGTCGTAATCCAAGCCAGAGAGGTGAGCAAAGGTAAATTTTTAAGATAATGTTTAGACAATAAGCCATAAGCAGAGTAAGAAAGCGCTGCTGTTAAGGCAAGACCTACTCCTATCAGGTTATAATATCCACCTTCTCCACTGTTTATATTGAATGCTACAGCTGCTACACTGACAATTATCACTCCGCTAAACTTCAGCCATGAGAATTTAAGGACATTTGTCAATGCACCTAATATATAAGTAATCCCTGGAATAGTAGCGAGCACCATGGTTAAATCACTGGCTTTGAGTGATTTTAATGCACCAAAACTGCATACAAAGTACAGCGAGAATCCTAATAGTGAGAGAATAAAAAAAGCAGGTATCATGGAAAGCAATGGTAGGGATCTGAAAACAGCTTTCTCACGAAATATTGCAATCAGCCATAAGGTGGCAGCGGTGGCAAACAACCTAAGTCCCACCGCATGCATGACGGGTATATTGCTAACCAAATTCTTAGATAATAACCAACTTATGGAAAACAATGCTAGAATGGCAAAAGTGAATAATAATAATCGTCCTTTTATAAAACTCAATGATTTAATCCTCTAATCACTCGCTGTGCATAAGATGATGTTGAAAAATTAAATCGTGACTTTGAGGTCTGTGGTTTTCCAAGATTATTTTGGATATAATCTTTAGCTCCTGCCAAATAAGCGTCATCATCTAATGCTTCAAGTGCTTCTATATCTGCTATCATCAATATTTCAAAAAGCAAGATCCCTGTACCAGCATCGAATGTCATATGCTGTTCAGAATCTTTTGGATAACGGAATATACGTTCTAACAGGACAAATTCAGTTATTTCTTTCCAAAATTTTGGATGATTTTGTAGCATAATACGCACTGTAATTAAATCAACTTTAGTTTCTTCTAGAAGACCTGTAAACCAATTTAATTTTATATACAGATTTTTATCCAATGGCCGCGGTCCGGTATGATGTGCATAGTCATGATAATAGCCTCACAAACAGCGAGCATCGTAAATGTCTTCTTTAGATAAGTTACGACTATGCAATTGACCGAACAGGAATTTACTATCTCGACCGAGTAAACATTCAGCTTCCACAATTGTTTGCTTGTTGTAAATATCAAAGAATTTACTGAAAAAAAAACAAAGCAAATGCTTGCTTATCAATTTTTTGAGCAGCCGCTACAGATTCTGGGAATAGAACAATGCAATTGCCTTCTAAAAAACCTCTTGATGCTATTCCCATTTTTATACATTGAAAAGGTGATAGATAATTATTTGTATATTTTGAGGCGTCAGCAAGATAGGCCGTTTCATGACGATATCCTGTAACTAATTCCAGCCGGAATCCTTCTGGATCAGGTCCATTTGTTGCACGCATTGGAGCCAAGAAAAACAAGGGAGCATCTGGTAATGGGGCTTTGAAAGCAGCCAAAGTGTTATCAAATTGAGGAGGGGTCGTTAAACCGCTGATCATCCACTGATGAAGATCATCAGAAGTGGTCGCTAAAAGTTTTGGAGATAATCCATCAAGAATATTGGCATGGTGGTTCAGCAGAGTGATCAATTCATTGATCAATTATCTGCTGAAGTTGGTTCCTTAATGCTCCCATTTCGTTCTTGGCGCATACGGAATTTGTCAACTAAGTTAACAATGGAAAGAAGCGCTTCAGATTTTTTCATGATGAGTTGACTTTAGTGAGTGGAGCAAAAAGGCCATTGGCACTTGTCCAAAATTTTCAACAATATTCAGCCTATAGCGATTTGCCGCAACCGATGTTGTGGTACAAGAATCTTGCTTTTTCAGCCTTACAAAGAACGGCTGCATCAGCATTGCTGTTGGCAAATACTTTGTCATATTGATGAGCTACCAGAGATTGCGGGGCAGGATGAGACGCTATGGTTTTAATTTCATCAGCGTTATTGCGTTTAGCTAAAACCATAGAGTGAGTAGGCATGATAAAGCTGTCAAATAATTGCATATCACCTAAACGGGTAAATATGAGTGTATGCAAATCAGGGTAAGCAGCACAACTTAAGAGATAAGCATCTTTTTTTTGAGCAAGTTCATTAAATGCTTCTTCAAGAGTTGCGTATAAGATAATACGGGATCTCGAGTCAGTGGACAAAATATTTTTATTGTGATTGTCAAGCCACCACTGTGTTGCTGCTGCACAGTTAGTATCTGCAGGGCCAAGTGTATAGATAAAAGCATTATTTTCAGATTACATAATCTCTATTCTTTTAATTATGCGACTAAATTTAAATTAGTGTGATATGATAGAGTATATCAAGAACAATGCGTTAAGTAATTTAGTGCTTTATAAAATAATGTATATATGAAAGAAAATTTACAATTATAATTTTGTCTGTTCATTATTCTATCATGCCGTAAAACAGCGTCTTTTAGGGGAGTAATTGAGCAGAAAAATTCTATGCAGGGTATTTATTGGATATGTTAGAGAATTATTGAAATGGTTAAGCGAAGGTGAATGACACGTAAACCGTACTGCTCTATCATTTTTTGGATGAGCAGCGTTTTTGAATCTGTTCATATTGATAATACTATTGTAGGTGAATAATAAGCAAATTGGTAAGGCATGAACATCTTTGCCATAAAACTCAATATGTTTAATTTCTTAATTAAGATAATACTTTTAGAAATTGTTTTACTATTATGATTGTATTAAATATATAAAAGGCAATCATCATTGTCTTGTTTGTAAAAGAAACATGAAATATAACTCTTAAGTTAGATTGAGATTGGCAAGATTTTTTTCTTCTTTGGAATCGTTAAGAAGGTCAGATTAAACCTTATTGAAGCTACAGAACCTAAAGAAACAGTCGTTTTTTTTGAAAAGATCAGAGGTAAACAAATATGCGTGAGATTTTGGATCATGTTGATATGCCATTGAATAAGAAGAGTTCTGTTCAAAAGGTTCAAAATCTTTCATTCCAATCACACCCAAAACGGTTTTATAAGCAAGTGAAGATCGCTTGTGAGGAGGGCGGCTTTACGATTTTGTTGGATGAATGTCCTGTAAAAACGCCCGCAAGACGTCATTTTCATGTGCCAACAGAAGTGTTTGCTGAATATGTTGCTCAGGAATTTGAGAACCAAAAGCACGTTGTTGATCCTGCAAAAATGCCGATGACGCGTTTGGTTAATACTGTTATTGATGGTATCGCTGATGATATGCAGGCGGTTTTTGAAGATTTATTGCGTTTCGTTGCATGTGATATGATCTTTTATCGTGCACAAACACCTAAAGAGTTGGTGCAAAAACAATCTGAACAATGGGATCCTTTATTAGATTGGGCTGAAAAAAAGCTAGGTGCAAGGTTTTATTTGACAGAAGGGCTGATGCATGTGGAACAATCACCAGAAGCACTTCAAGCAGTCAGTAATTATTTACGTAGAGTTGAGTCTGCTTATATGCTTGCTGCACTTCATATGATGACAACATTAACGGGATCTGCTCTCATTGCTCTTGCTGTTGCAGCGGGAAACATTGATGCTGATCATGCTTGGTCTATTGCCCATTTAGATGAAGATTGGATGATGGAGCAATGGGGAACGGATAAAGAAACAATAGCACGCCGTGCTCATAAAAAAGTTGAATTTAATGCTGCTGCTACAATTGTTACAACTTGTTTATAGGGGAAAATCTTTTATTTACGTGCATTCTTTTCGCTCAGAGTATTTTTGTGACTTTTTGAGGATTGGTTTTTACTTTATCAAGTCCAGGAAATATTTCATTGGTTATGGTTAAGAGCGCTTCGTCATTGCCACGGATAAAATACCATTGGTTATCGTGAAGTAGGGCAATAATTTCAGTTTGAATAGAGCATTTTTTCCCAGCATTTGTTGTGGTTACAAGCTCCACGGGTATAACAAAATAAGGGGTACCATTATCAAGGGTACCTTCACGTTTTTGTTTTTGATCAATGTTGATCGTTTCAATCTTGTAACTTTCTGCCAACCGTTCTATTTGGCTTTTCATGATTTGTAGAAATTGTGATTGATTAAGATTTTTTTTGGCGGTTAAGTGGTTGATGACTTGGGGAGGAATAGCATTTAAGATGGCATTTGCATCGGCATTTTTAAGTGCTTTACTATAAGCAGATGTTGCTTTCTCAAGAGTTGTAAGTTTTTGGTTGGTTATTGTATGTGCTTCAGTTGTTGATGTGATAAAGACAATGCATAAAAGAACGAGAACGAGAAAACAAATTCGCGGCATTAGAAACCTTTGTTAATTCATTTGAAGAGATTCAACACATTATAAAGGAAAAGCGGACGAGCAAAAAGCCTCTTGCGCTTTTGCATGAGACGAATATCCACAAAAATGGAGGCTTTTGCCTCCATTTTAAAAATCAAAAGAATGCGTATTGATTGTTTAAACAGAATAGTACATATCAAATTCAACAGGATGGGGTGTTGTTTCGTAACGCAAGACTTCTTGCATCTTTACTTGAATGAAGGAATTAATCTGATCATCATCAAAAACGTCGCCAGCTTTAAGAAAGCCACGATCTTTGTCAAGTGCTTCAAGCGCTTCACGCAGGCTTCCTGAAACAGTAGGGATTTCTTTAAGTTCCTTTAAGGGAAGATCATAAAGATCTTTATCCATAGCATGTCCGGGATGAATTTTGTTTTTGATGCCATCAAGACCAGCCATTAAAAGGGCTGCAAATGCCAAATAGGGATTTGCTGTTGGGTCTGGAAAACGAACTTCTACGCGTTTTGAATTTGGTGAGGAGCTCATAGGAATACGGCAAGATGCAGAACGATTACGTGCTGAATAGGCAAGAAGAACAGGAGCTTCATAACCAGGAACCAAACGTTTATAGGAGTTTGTGGATGGGTTGGTAAAAGCATTTATTGCTTTTGCGTGCTTAATAACACCGCCGATAAAAAACAAACAGGTTTCTGATAGTCCGGCATATTCATTTCCTGCAAAAATGGGTTTGCCATCTTTCCAAATGGAAATGTGGATATGCATTCCAGAGCCGTTATCACCAAAAACTGGTTTTGGCATGAAGGTTGCTGTTTTCCCATAACTGTTTGCTATTTGATGTACAACATATTTAAAAATTTGCATCTTGTCAGCCTCGCGAACAAGTGTATCAAAACGAATACCCAATTCATGTTGGCCTGCTGCTACTTCGTGATGGTGTTTTTCGACCTGTACACCCATATCCTTGAGTGCTGTGAGCATTTCAGAACGCATATCTTGGCAGGAATCAATCGGCGGAACAGGAAGGTAGCCTCCCTTTATTCGTGGGCGATGCCCTAGATTTCCTGTTTCATATTCCGTATCATCATTAGAGGGAAGTTCACTTGAATCGAGTTTAAACCCTGTGTTGTAAGGGTCCGTTTTATAGCGCACATCATCAAAGATAAAAAACTCTGCTTCTGGACCTACATTGATTGTATCTCCAATGTTTAAAGATTTCATATACACCTCAGCCCTTTTGGCGATAGAACGAGGATCTCTACGATAAAACTCACCAGAGACAGGATCAAGTACATCACAAAATATGACCAAAGTAGATTGAGCAAAAAAAGGATCAATATGTGCTGTTGCTGGATCTGGCATTAAAACCATGTCAGATTCATTAATTGTTTTCCAACCAGCAATTGAAGAACCATCAAACATGACACCATCACTAAAAGTATCCTCGCTGATCTCTGCGATATCCATTGTAATGTGATGCAATTTTCCTCGTGGATCAGTAAAACGTAAATCAACAAAACGGATTTCGTTGTCTGTAATCTGTTTGATAATATCTGATGCGGTTGTCATATTCAATTTCCTTAATATGGCGTTGAGGTGGATAAAAAAGTGAATTTTCTCGTTATTTATTAAAGGGCATCGATACCGGTTTCGTCCGTGCCTATACGAATTGCATCATCAATGGAAAAGACAAATATCTTTCCATCCCCTATATGTTTGGTTTGAGCTGCTTTACGTATTGCATCAACAGTTTGTTCCAGTTTTTCATCGGACACAACAATTTCAATCTTTACTTTAGGTAGAAAGTCAACAACATATTTCGTACCACGATAAAGTTCTGTATGTTCCCTTTGACGACCAAAACCTTTCGCTTCTGTTACTGTAATACCATGTAACCCAATTTTTTGAAGCGCTTCTTTCACTTCATCAAGTTTGAAAGGTTTTATAATGGCTTCAATTTTTTTCATGCTGAAATTATCTCCAACGTTATTTTGTCTTTTTAGACTGCATCACATTATATTGACAACTGTAAGATGTCCAACAGATACTTTGTGCACAAAAAGTCGAAAATAATGACACTCTATGCTCTGTTAGGAGAGTTTTTTTGTAGAATACAGCCAAATACTGTTTTTTGGGAAAAAAACTTACAATTCTTATACAGAATTCAAATAATATAATAAAAGAGTTTTGTTTCTTTTTTATTAGATAATATCTTGACTTATAAGGATAATTAGACGCTCTCCACATTGAATGAGAAACTCTAATAGCGTAAGATTTTCTCATTTTAGATCTTTTTATCGTCAATCAATCAAAACGATACTTTTATATATCATAAATAGTTATGAGTGTGTGGATAACAACATTTGAAAAAAGAAATAAAATGCTTTTTATGAAAGCTTTCGATAATTAAAGGCTTTACAATATTAGGGAGTAGGGAAGACAAATATTGGAAAAGAGTGTGATGATGCCGATTCATAAATGTAAAGATGGTGGTGTACAATAATGAGTTTATCATTATAGCATTCATAGGAGCCGTTGTGAAATGGGCTTGAGAGCATTGAGAAATGTTTCTTTAAAACAGATGTGGGAATTGGCAACGCAAATATATTCCGTTTGGGGCGTTTTGTTCCTTCGTGAGGAATGTGATCTTCATTAAGGAACGCGATAAATAAAAGTGTGAAGCAATGGCAATCTTCATTATAAGATATTGCTGTGGATGCCTTGGAAAATCATAAAGATAAATTAAAAGGAAATGGAAATATAGAAATTTATTTATACCCTTAAAACTTCATATACTTCCCAGTTTAGGTTGTCTGGTCGTTTCAGGTATAAACAAAACAGAGAATAAATACGCAATTATGTGCGCGTTCCTATTTGGCAATACGACAACTGAAACAGCTTATAAAGCGCTAAATTGTTTTTAGTCTTTGCTTCAAACGTGTTGCACCACTGGAATTAGGTGTTGGTTTACAGGTAATAATAAAAGTACAGGCTTTGTTAGTATGCTGTATTTTACAATAGAAAGCGTTTCTAAGAATTGGAATTATAGAGAGATGGGCGCAGTAAAACATGTTTTAGAAATTTTCCCGTATAGGAAGCCGGAACCTTAATGATGTCTTCAGGGCGTCCAATTGCAACAATTTCACCACCGCGATCTCCACCTTCTGGTCCTAAATCAATAATCCAGTCGGCTGTCTTTATAACATCAAGGTTATGTTCAATGACTATAACTGTGTTGCCTTGCTCGACTAGTTCGTGAAGCACTTCAAGAAGTTTGGAAATGTCATGAAAATGTAAACCTGTTGTCGGTTCATCCAAAATATAGAGTGTACGTCCCGTTGTTTTACGAGAAAGTTCTTTCGCAAGTTTTACACGTTGTGCTTCCCCACCAGAAAGTGTGGTTGCTTGCTGTCCTACTTTTATGTAACCCAATCCTACTTTAATGAGAGTTTCCATTTTATTATGAATAGCGGGAATAGCTTGGAAAAATTCCTCTGCCTTTTCAATTGTCATATCCAGAATATCGGCTATAGACTGTCCTTTGAATTTTATTTCTAGTGTTTCTCGGTTATAGCGTTTTCCTTTACAGACATCGCAAGTAACATAGACATCAGGTAAAAAGTGCATTTCAATTTTGATGACTCCATCACCTTGACACGCTTCGCACCGTCCTCCTTTAACATTAAATGAAAAACGCCCAGCTTTGTAACCGCGGGCTTTTGATTCTGGAAGATCAGCAAACCACTCACGAATCGGTGTAAAAGCACCTGTATAGGTTGCGGGATTAGAGCGTGGGGTGCGTCCAATAGGAGACTGGTTGATATCGATGACTTTATCAAGAAATTCTAATCCTTCAATTTTGTCATAGCTGGCAGGGCTGTGATGAGAGCCCATGATATGATGTGATGCTGCTTTGAAAAGCGTTTCAATAAGAAATGTTGATTTTCCTCCTCCAGAAACACCAGTTATGCATGTGAAGGTTCCAAGAGGAATATTCGCATTGATATTTTTTAGGTTATTGCCTTTGGCGCCGATGACTTTAAGTGTTTTCGTTTTTGATATTTTGCGTCGCTCTGTAGGCATTTTAACAGCCATTTTTCCTGAAAGGTATTGGCCTGTGAGAGAGGCTGAATTTTCTATAATTTCCTGCGGTGTTCCTTGCGCTATGATTTCTCCACCATGAACGCCCGCGGCAGGCCCCATATCGACAACATAGTCTGCTGTGAGAATAGCATCTTCATCATGTTCAACAACAATAACTGTATTGCCAAGATTGCGCAAATGGCGCAGCATTTCCAACAGGCGTTCGTTATCGCGTTGGTGTAAACCGATAGATGGTTCATCTAAAATATAAAGAACGCCTGTAAGACCAGAACCAATTTGAGATGCCAACCGAATGCGTTGGCTTTCTCCCCCTGAAAGCGTTCCTGAATTTCGAGACAAGGTAAGATATTCCAATCCTACATGATTTAAAAAAGCCAAACGTTCACGAATTTCTTTTAAAATACGTACGGCGATATTACGTTGTTTTTCTGTGAGATGTTGATGAACATTGGCAAACCAATCATCTGCTTTTAGAATAGAAAGATCTGATATTTGCCCAATATGCATTCCGTTGATTTTTACAGCAAGTGCCTCTGGTTTTAAACGATAACCGTGACAAGCTGGGCAGGGCGAAGAAGACATATAACGTTCGATTTCTTCTCGAGACCAAGCAGAATCGGTTTCTTTCCAGCGTCTCTCCATATTAGGGATGATTCCTTCAAAAGGTTGGGTCATTTTATGCGAACCAGAATTATTTTTATAGATAAAAGAAATTTCATCTCTTTTTGTACCGTAGAGAATAGCCTGTTGTGCTTCATTAGAGAGTTCACACCATTGATCTGTGAGTTTGAAACCGTAAGCTTTTCCTAATGCTTCTAAGGTTTGTTTATAGTAAAGTGAATCTGATTTAGCCCAAGGGGCAATGGCGCCATTCTTGAGGGTAAGATTTTTATTGGGCACAATTTTCAGTGGATCCATTGCTTTTTTTATGCCCAGTCCATCGCAGAGAGGACAGGCGCCAAAAGGATTATTGAACGAAAAAAGGCGTGGTTCAATTTCAGGAATAGAAAAACCCGATACAGGGCAGGAAAACTTTTCTGAAAAAATGAGTCGTTTGTGTGTATCATTTTTTGATTTATGAGCAGATTCCTTTGTCGTTTCTTTTTGTGCTAAGGGTTGGTCTGCCATTTCAGCAATGGCAAGCCCATTTGCTAGCTGTAAACAGGTTTCTATACTATCAGCCAAGCGAGAGGTGATATCCTTCTGTACAACAATGCGGTCTACCACGACATCGATGTCGTGTTTATATTTTTTATCCAGAGGTGGAATATCGGCGATTTCATAGAATTTTCCATCAACTTTAGCGCGTTGAAATCCTCTTTTTAAAAGTTCTGTTAACTCTTTTTTATATTCTCCCTTTCGTCCTCGCACCAAAGGGGCCATAATAAAAATTCGCGTTCCTTCTGATAAGGCCATAATTTGATCCACCATTTGGCTTACTGTCTGGCTTTCAATAGGAAGTCCTGTCACAGGAGAATGAGGAATACCAATACGTGCAAAGAGAAGACGCATGTAATCGTGGATTTCAGTAACGGTACCTACTGTTGAACGAGGATTGCGACTGGTGGTTTTTTGTTCAATGGAGATAGCTGGAGAGAGACCGTCTATGCGGTCGACATCGGGTTTTTGCATGACTTCCAAAAATTGGCGTGCATAGGCTGAAAGGCTTTCGACATAACGGCGTTGTCCTTCAGCGTAAATTGTATCAAACGCTAAGGATGATTTCCCTGATCCAGAAAGTCCTGTTATAACAATGAGTTTATCACGAGGCAGATCGAGATCAATATTTTTAAGGTTATGCTCACGAGCACCGCGAATGGAGATATATTTTTGATGAGTCATACTTTATCCTTGGCATATGTGGCAAAAATTGAGCACCTAAAATGGAATAAAACTGTTTTTTTAGAATTATAATGTGTTTAACTGCTTTAATGCAAAAGGAAGGTATAAGTTTTGTGAAAAAAATACAAATGAGCAGCTTTTTATTCTCTCGTGGTGGAATAAACTATGCGTTTTTATCATCTTTTGTTATAATTACACTGAATACAATATTGGTAAAGGATAGCAATACCCATATTGATGGTCAATTGCGACATGTAAATTGAAGGTCAAGAGGGTTATAACTGTTATAGAACAGAGTATTTTACAAATTAAAATTTTGGAGTTTATGCGATGGCTGGTAGCCTTAATAAAGTTATTTTGATTGGTAATCTTGGTGCGGATCCTGAAATCCGCCGTTTGAATTCTGGTGATCAAGTGGCAAATCTGCGTATTGCTACTTCAGAAAGTTGGCGCGATCGGAATACAAATGAGCGAAAAGAACGCACTGAGTGGCATAGTATTGTTATTTTTAATGAAAACCTTGTCAAAGTTGCAGAGCAATATTTAAAAAAAGGCAGCAAAATTTATATTGAGGGGCAGTTACAGACACGAAAATGGCAAGATCAAAATGGAAATGACCGTTATACAACAGAGATTGTTTTGCAAAAGTACCGTGGCGAATTACAAATGCTTGATGGGCGGGGAGCTGCGAGCGGGGAGCAAGGAGCAAGTCAAGGGGGGAGTTATAGTGGTGGCTTTGCCGATAGTCACTCAAATCAGAGAAATGCTTTTGGTCAAAATAATAATCAATTGGGAGAAAGTTTTTCACACAAATTAGATGATGACGTCCCTTTTTAAGAGTCTTTAAATTGCAGTATTATGATCATTTTATGGTTTGCTTGTTTCAGATTTTTGAAGTTTAGCGAAGTGAAAATTGTTAATTATTATTGGTAATTTAAAATATAAATTAATAACATCTTGAAAAATATTGTTAAATTTCTTTTTTGTCATGGGAGAGAAATTAGCATTTTTGTGTATTTTTCGCTATAAATAAAGTGAAATGATTCTTTTTTGAAAGTTTTGAAATTGTGACCGATCTTACTCCACACCCAGAACGTGATGTGCTAACCGGTATTGAACCAATCAGTATTATTGATGAAATGCAACGCTCCTATCTCGATTATGCGATGAGCGTGATTGTTTCACGTGCACTCCCTGATGTCCGTGATGGTCTTAAGCCTGTTCATCGACGTATCCTTCATGCTATGAATGAGATGGGGCTTTCTTTCAATAAGTCGTATCGTAAATCTGCTGGTGTTGTTGGTGAGGTTATGGGGAAATTTCATCCCCATGGTGATGCTTCAATTTACGATGCATTAGTGCGTATGGCGCAGGACTTTTCTTTAAGAAATCCATTAATTGATGGTCAGGGAAATTTTGGTTCCGTTGATGGTGATCCACCCGCGGCTATGCGCTATACTGAGTGTCGTTTAGAAAAAGTTTCAGAAGAACTTTTAGCTGATATTGATAAAGATACTGTTGATTTTCAGGATAATTACGATGGGCGTGAGCGTGAACCGGTTGTCTTACCAGCGCGTTTTCCCAATCTTTTGGTTAATGGGTCAGGGGGAATTGCTGTGGGAATGGCAACCAATATTCCTCCCCATAATCTTGGTGAAGTCGTTGATGGTTGTATCGCTTTGATTGATAATCCCGATATCACACTCGATAAAATAATTGAAATTATTCCTGGTCCGGATTTTCCTACAGGGGGTATTATCCTTGGCCACTCTGGTGTTCGTGCAGCTTATGAAACAGGGCGTGGCTCAATCATTATGCGTGCTAAAGTTGAGATCGAAGAAATTCGCAGTGGTCGACAAGCAATTATTGTGAGTGAGATCCCTTATCAAGTTAATAAGGCAACAATGATTGAGAAAATGGCTGAATTGGTGCGCGATAAACGCATTGAGGGAATCTCTGATTTGCGTGACGAATCTGATCGTGATGGATATCGGGTTGTTATTGAGCTGAAGAAAGATGTTGTTGCGGAAGTTGTTTTAAACCAATTATATCGGTATACGCCGCTACAAACTTCCTTTGGTTGTAATATGGTTGCTTTGAATGGAGGAAAACCCGAACAGATGACGTTGCTTGATATGCTTCGTGCATTTGTTTCTTTTCGGGAAGAAGTTGTCAGTCGGCGAACAAAATATCTTTTGCGTAAAGCGCGTGAGCGAGCACATGTTTTGGTTGGCCTTGCCCTTGCTGTTGCCAATATTGATGAAATTATAGCGCTTATTCGCAAAGCTCCTGATCCGCAGACAGCACGTGCACAGTTAATGGAGCGACGCTGGCCAGCGATGGATGTCGCGCCTTTGATTAAACTTATTGATGATCCTCGTCATATTATTCATGAGGATGGTACTTATAACCTCTCTGAAGAACAGGCGCGTGCTATTTTAGAATTGCGTTTGCAACGATTGACAGCCCTTGGGCGTGATGAAATCGCTGATGAATTGAATAAAATTGGCGTGGATATCGCTGACTATCTTGAGATCTTGGCATCACGCGTACGCATTATGTCTATTGTTAAGGATGAGTTGAGTGCTCTTCGTGAGGAATTTGCAACGCCGCGACGTACCGTATTTGGTTTTGGTAGCGCTGAGATGGAGAGTGAAGATCTGATCGCACCAGAGGATATGGTGGTAACGGTAAGCCATAGTGGCTATATTAAGCGTGTGCCTCTTAATACCTATCGTGCACAGCGACGTGGTGGTAAGGGGCGTTCTGGTATGTCCACGAAGGATGAGGATTTTGTAACGCGGTTGTTTGTTGCCAATACGCATACTCCGGTTCTTTTCTTTTCATCACGTGGGATTGTTTATAAGGAAAAAGTTTGGCGGCTGCCGCTGGGGACACCCCAATCGCGTGGGCGGGCTTTGATCAATATGCTTCCTTTACAACAAGGTGAGCGTATTACAACGATTATGCCTTTGCCTGAAGATGAAGCGAGCTGGAGTGCATTAGATATTATGTTTGCGACAACACGTGGAACTGTGCGTCGTAATAAATTATCAGATTTCGTTCAGGTTAATCGTAATGGTAAAATTGCGATGAAACTTGATGAAGAAGATGAAATTCTTTCTGTTGAAACCTGTACAGAACATGATGATGTTGTTCTAACAACAGCCAATGGACAATGTATCCGTTTTCCAGTTGTTGATGTTCGGGTCTTTGCTGGGCGTAATTCTGTGGGAGTTCGTGGTATCAATTTAGCTAAAGGCGATAAAGTCATTTCGATGACAATTTTAGAGCATGTCGAGGCGACGTCCATTGAGCGTTCTGCTTATATTAAACGTGTAATGAATGAACGGCGTGCTTCTGGTGCAGATGCTGATGTTGAAGATGTTATAACTTTTGATGAAGAAGATGGGGGTGCTGAAACAGAGTTAACAGATGAACGTTATGCAGAACTTCATGCACGTGAACAAATGCTTTTGACAGTGAGTGAGTTTGGTTATGGTAAACGTTCTTCTTCCTATGAGTTCCGGATTTCGGGACGTGGCGGAAAGGGGATTCGCGCAACAGATCCATCTAAAACAGCTGAAATTGGTAAATTAGTAGCGGCTTTTCCGGTGAAGGCGCAAGATCAAATTATGTTGGTATCAGATGGGGGGCAGCTTATTCGTGTCCCTGTTGAGGGAATTCGTACTGCTGGGCGCTCAACTAAGGGAGTCACAATTTTTAATACAGCCAAAGGTGAAAGAGTCGTATCGGTTGAACGTATTTCTGAACCTGAAGATGATACGAGTTCATTAGATGATGAAGGTGAGAAGCATTCTGATACAGTTGATATGAGCGAAGAAAAATAATTTTTAAGAGGAAGGAGTAAAGTCATGAAAATTGCTTTTTACGCGGGTTCTTTTGATCCTCTTACAAATGGTCATCTTGATGTTTTAAAAGGGTGTTTTGTGTTAGCTAATAAGGTGGTCGTCGCTATAGGTATACAGGGTGACAAAAAAGCACTCTTTAGCTTTGAAGAGCGTGTTGGTTTTATTACCCAAGTAGGGAAAGACTTTTTCGGTGCAGATTCTAATCGGTTGCAGGTTCTTTCATTTAATAACCTTCTCATTGACAAGGCACGTGAAGTTGGTGCTTCATTTCTCGTTCGCGGATTGCGTGATGGTACTGATCTTGATTATGAAATGCAAATGGCAGGGATGAATGGCATTCTGGCTCCTGAATTGCAAACTGTTTTTTTGCCCGCAAGTGTTTCTGGGCGTGCGATAACGTCTACATTGGTACGTCAAATTGCCTCTATGGGAGGTGATGTGACACCATTTGTGCCGCCCAATGTTGCACAAGCTTTGCGCTCGAAATTCCAGTCTTTAAAGGAGAATAAGTGTGTCTCGTAGAATTTTTGCTGTTTTGATATGTGTGTTTTGTTTTTTTTCATTGTCCGCTGTCGCTGGTAATTCTAGCCCTGCAAATGATGCAAGTCTTCTTGTTTTATCTCTCAAAGATGGTGATGTCATTATTCGCCTGCGTCCTGATTTGGCACCAAAACATGTTGCGCAAATCAAAAAACTAACAGAGGAAGGGGCCTATAATAATGTTGTTTTTCATCGTGTAATTCCTGGCTTTATGGCGCAAACTGGTGATGTAGAATTTGGAAAAAAAGGCAGTAGAGATTTTGATCTAAAACGCGTTGGTATGGGGGGATCAAATTATCCCAATATACCGGCTGAGTTTTCAAAGCAGCCATTTAAGCGTGGTACTGTTGGGATGGCACGTTCACAAGATCCAGATTCTGCGAATTCTCAGTTCTTCATTTGTTTTGATGATGCTGCTTTTTTAAACGGTCAGTATACGGTTATTGGGGAAGTAATAAAGGGGATGGATGTTGTTGATAAAATTAAAAAAGGTACCACAAGTAATAATGGATCTGTAGAAAATCCTGATGTTATTAATGCTGCTACTTTACAAGTTGAGAAATGAATCAAGGGAGCTTTCCATATGGCTGAGAATAAAAATCCAGAGAATACTTTAATTCTTGAAACAACAAAGGGCAGAGTTGTTATTGATCTTTTTGCTGATTTAGCACCTTGTCATGTTGCACGTATTAAAGAACTTGTCCGTGAAGGTGCTTATGATAATGTTATTTTTCATCGCGTTATTGATGGCTTTATGGCGCAGACTGGAGATGTGCAATTTGGAAAGAAGGATAGTGAAAAATTCAATTTATCACGTGCTGGTATGGGGGGGGCAGAAAAACCAAATTTAACAGCAGAGTTTTCAAATCTTTCTCATAAGCGTGGTACAGTTTCTATGGCGCGTAGTCAGAATCCAAATTCTGCTAACTCTCAATTTTTTATTTGTTTTGCAGATGCTCCGTGGCTTGATCGTCAATATTCTATATGGGGGCAGGTTGTTGAAGGTATGGAAAATGTTGATAAAATTAAACGTGGTGAACCTGTTGCAGATCCAGATTCAATTACCAAAGCCATTATTGCTGCGGATGTAGAATAGTATAAACTATACTGATTTCAATTGTAAGTTTCTAAGAAAAAGTACACTTTTCTGATCAATAAAGGCACACGAAACTCTTTTGTAGTATCACGCTTACCTTTTATAATTTTGAGCTAAGCATTGTCCATATATTTTCTTCAATCGGATCTTCCTGAAGAATATAACGCAACGGATTTGTACAAACACCTGTCAGAATAAGAAAACGCAAAGTCTGTTGTATTATGGTTGTTGTTTGGCAAAGTGTTTTATAAAAAATTCGGCATTTCTCTTCAATCCATTGTCGGTCTTAATGGTTTTATGATGTTACTTTCTTAAGAGAGCGTGTGCTTTTGTTTCTGCTCGTAAATCAACATCCAATCCTAATGCAGAAGCATGTTTGAAACACATATTAAGATGGATAAGAGCTTTACTAGCTCATCCAGTTTTCCTAGCAAGGTGGAAAACCAGCATTTATATATATTGGCGTAATCTTTAAAATAAGAAGACAGTTTAATCTTAGAAGAATATAATAAAGGCGCAGAAGTGAAACAAATGGCTAGTTTTGCCATCTCCTTTTTAATTCAACTTTACTTTTTTAAAAGTATCTAATGCAATATCTTTTAAATAATGAAGATTATGCAGGGACTTACGCTTTTATTTTTCTCGTTTTTTAATAGAGGAATGCTCCAAACGGAATACACTTGTGTTGCGTATTTACGTGTTTTTTTAAGAAGCATTTCTTAGTACATATCAACATTCACTTCCACGATGACATTCATGGCGTGTATAGTTTTAAAGCTATAAATAGTATAAAATCTATTATGCACCACCTTCTTTAAAGCTTATGAAGGAGCAAGCGGGTACCATCATACGCTTTTTCAGCCTCTAATGTTACGATAGAGCTTTTGGTATTTGAGAATCTTTACAAAAAGCATTTTTAGTTTTTTAAAGTATTTTTATTTACACGTTAATTTCTTTTGTGAATTATCTCTAATGCCAAGAGCTATCTCAATATTGTGAGTGGATAAATGATTATGCTCATTTGCGCTTTTATTAAGCGTGAGGATCGCTGTGCCCAGTAGATGAAAAATTTTTATCTGTAAAAGTTAAAGAATATTGTAAGCTGTACAATGCGTTCAAAATTTTCTTCTATGGGTACAAAGTTACTGCTTATGGAAGTATGTGAAGATGAAATTATTGTGATAATAATGTTGCAGTTCTGTTAAGGATAAGCGTAGGTATTTTGAGGTATGATATTATAAGGATTTTACTATTTTTCTAGAGTTAGATTATCACTTTTATTATGGTGATTTCTTAACAAGAAATGTTCTTTTATCTCGTTTAATTTTTGATGCTGGTTACAATATTGAGCGAATCAAAAATTAATTCATAAAGCTTTTGACAATGCTCGTAAGGGGATATCTTTTTTCTTTCTATAGAGATATGCATTGATGGAATCAAAAAGACGAGAGTTATGATAAAGACATTTCATTATAGAAAAATTGCTCAAGATGGGTATGCACGTCGAGGCGAAATTATAACGGGGCGAGGGTGTGTTCGTACACCCGCATTTATGCCTGTTGGGACGGCAGGAACCGTTAAGGCTATGTATATGGATCAAATTCGTGATCTTGGTGCAGATATCATTTTGGGGAATACTTATCATTTAATGTTACGTCCAGGAGCTGAACGTGTTGCGCGTTTAGGAGGATTACATGAATTTTCACGCTGGAGCGGACCTATTTTAACCGATTCTGGTGGCTTTCAGGTTATGTCATTGGCGGGAATCCGTAAAATTACTGAACAAGGTGTGATTTTTCGCTCTTACATTAATGGAGCCTACTATGAAATGAGTCCAGAGCGTTCTATCGAAATTCAAGGACTTCTTGGTGCAGATATCCAGATGCAGTTGGATCAATGTATTGCATTACCCGCAACTGAAAAAGAAATGGAAGAAGCTATGGAACTTTCATTGCGGTGGGCGCTGCGTTGTAAAACAGCTTTTGGAGATCAGCCAGATAAAGCATTGTTTGGGATTGTTCAGGGTGGTGATAATATGAAACTGCGTGAACGTTCTGCTCAAGCATTAAAAGAAATCGATTTAAAAGGTTACGCTATTGGAGGGCTTGCTGTTGGTGAGCCGCAGAGTGTTATGACAGCAGTATTGGATACTACTTGTCCGATTTTACCAGAGGATAAACCACGCTATCTTATGGGAGTAGGGACACCTGATGATATTTTACAAAGTGTTGCTCGTGGTGTTGATATGTTTGATTGTGTTATGCCGACGCGTGCAGGACGTCATGGTTTAGCTTTTACCCGCTTTGGTAGAATTAATTTGCGTAATGCGCGTTATGCAGAAGATCCACTTCCTCTTGATCCACAGTCACTTTGTCCAGCAGCACATGATTATAGTTGTGCTTATTTGCATCATTTGATTAAATCTGGTGAATCTCTTGGGGGGATGTTGTTGACTTGGAATAATCTTTTTTATTATCAACAACTTATGCAGGGAATTCGTGATGCCATTGAGGAAGGCTGTTATGCCGATTTTTGCGCTGAAACGCGTGCTCTATGGGCACAAGGACGCTAAAATATTAATCGTAATATAGCACCTCATTTTTTTATTGAATTTATTCTCGCACTTACAAATTTAGTTAAAAATATGAAATTAGAAACATCTTCCAAAATTATAAAATTTCACTATCTTAAAATATAACAGTGCGGTTTTATAGGGTACATATTCTTTTCTAAGTACTATATAAAAACAGAAACTGTTACTCCGGTACGCGCTACCTGATCCGGAGAAAAACAGTTTTTCTGTTTCTGGTGACTGTTTACAGCAACAATGTTAATGAGGCGTTAGCGAACTCTTAAAGAAGTATGAAAATTGTATTTTTATGAGCTACTTTGTGTTTTTTATTACTAAAGGTAAAGAATGGATTATATACAATCGAACAGATAAATTTTTAGAAAATTAAAATAAAACTAAAATAAAATTACAACATTTAAAATGTTGTAATTTTATTTTTTAAGTTTTTATATATAAATATTCTTTAAAATAGATTTATGTAATATTATTTATATAATAAAACTATAGATATTATGTCATAATAAATTAAATATTAATCACGGTAATTGTCATATTTATAAAATAGCAATAAACATACTTATACAAAATTTATTATATTTGTTTTTTGCTTTGTTTATAGAATTTATCTGAAAATAATCATAATATATTTACGTGAATATTTTAATTTACAGATAGTGAGTTAGATATTTGATGCGATTCCTCTGTTAGATGAGGGAGGGGTAAAGATGTCTAAAAGAGGGTATTTAATAAATCTAGAAACCAAGCACTATTATCATGAGAATTTTTAAAAGACGCTATAATCATTTATAAGAATGGCCTAAAGTTGAAATTATAGCTTATCGATTTGGGGGATCTGTATTCAGGTAGCAAAATAAAGCAACAATAATTTTGGGGGAGAAGTTTTATCTTTGTATCAAGATAATGATGAGATATTATTCACTTGTTTGAAATGCATTCTTCGGCAAATTTTAGAATTATTTATAGGATATAGTATATCGTTGCAAAATAAAGTTTTCACTGTAAAATTACAATGGCTGAAAAGAGGAGACAAAGTTTATTATCTGGCAGATCTGATAAAAATAGGTGAATACGTCTGTGACCTTGAGGTTTTCAAAGGTTTTTCATTAAAGAATCTTACTTAAAACTCCATAAAATGCTTTATATATCAAAATATTTCTAAAACTTTATTGGGGACTATTGGGCATACGTATAACAATGTTTTGAATTTTTGTTTGTGTGTATTACAGATATCTACGGTTAAAACTCCTATCCAGAAGTGATGATATGAGGGATTCTTATCAACAAAAGGTTCTTGCATTGGGAATTGATTCGAGAATACGGCGTTTAATAATTTTTGCTCTTGCTGTGGGGAGTTTTGCTATTGGTACTGCAGAGTTTGTCGCAATGGGGCTATTACCAGAGATGGCACGAAGTTCCTATGTTGATATTCCTACCGCTGGTCAATATATTTCTGCTTATGCATTAGGAGTTGTGATTGGAGCACCTCTTTTAGCTGTGGCAACAGCTCAGGTATCACGCAAAACTGTTTTGATAGGATTGATGCTTTTTTATGCTTTAGCAAATATTGCTAGTGCCTTTTTTTCTTATTTTAGCATATTAGTAGTATTACGCTTTCTCAGTGGACTTCCCCATGGAATCTATTTTGGACTTGCGGCTATGGTTGCTTCTTCAATGGTAGAAATGAAAGAACGTTCTAAAGCTGTTGGATATGTTATGCTTGGCTTAACAATTGCAACCGTTTTGGGAGCACCCAGTGCTACTTGGATTGGTCAACTTATTGGTTGGCAGATTGCTTTTGTCCTTGTGGGGATGATCGCTTTATTATGTTGTTTGCTTATTTGGAATTTTTTTCCTTGTGATTCAAGTTTTCCAAAAACGAATCCTTTGCAAGAAATGGGTGTATTAAAGCAAAAGCAGGTGTGGCTTCTTTTGTTGATGGTGTCGGTGGGAGCGTCAGGATTATTTTCTGTTTTCACTTATATCAAGCCAACATTAATGCATATTTCTGGTGTTTCACTTGAGTGGGTACCATTTATTATGCCGTTAGTTGGATTGGGAATGGTGATAGGAAATCTCTTGGGGCCTAAATTAGCTGTTAAAATTGGCATTTCACCGATGATATTTTTCTCTATGCTTTGGAGCGTATTTGTTTTTTTTCTTTTTTTCTTTTTATCCTATGCTCCGTTAACAGCGGCAATAGGATGCTTTTTTGTTGGAACTTCTTTTGCTGCTATGCCTTCTATACAAACAAAAATTATGGATGTTGCACTACAGGGACAGATTTTGGCAGGAGCATTAATGCAGTCTGCTTTTAATATTGCCAACGCTCTTGGTGCTGAATCTGGAGCATTAGTTTTAAAATTGGGCTATAGTTATGAATATACAGCTGTTTTAGGAAGTGTTCTAACTTTGTGTGGATTAATGGTTTTTTGCATCTCATGGTATATGGAGAAGCATGCTTAATGTTTTTCATTTTTTAAATGAAGAAGGAATTTTTATATTTATTTTTAGTTGTTGGAATGTCCTGTTGGGTTTTTCAATATGAAGTAAGAAATGCGCAGTGCTAATGGAATAGCAAGACAAAATAAAAGACCCATGAGCACTATAAGAAGAGTTTTTGCTGCTAAGATCATTCCTATTGTTCCTCCAGGATTAAAGAGGCCTGCAAGATTGGTGATGACTCCTGCTAGAGTTGCACTTAAGGCCGCTGAAAATAGTTGTACAGAGGTAAGGGATTCACTGGCACGGAGAGCATCTTCATCATTTGCACATTGTAAGATCCTTGTGAGCAAATGTGGCCATGCTATGCCCGCACTGATTCCAATAGAAAACAGTGCTAAGCAAATAATAAAAATATATTCAAGCGCGGAAACTTCTGTTGGGATGAGCCATAAAAGAATCATTATGCCTAACAGTTTTAATAGGGGCGAGTATACAATGATGTTGCGAATTTTTTTTGTGGAGAGACCAGCACTTGAGATGGCTCCACATGTCCACCCTAGGCTCATAAGTGCTGCTATATAACCAGCAATAAGTGGAGCTTGCCCATGAAGCTCTTGAAGAAAAAGTGGAAAATAAAGTTCTATACTGTATACGACTGTTGTCATAACGAGTATCAATGCGTAAACAGAAAAGATTTCAGAAGAGAAAGAAAAGGATTTGCGGGGCAACATAGGATGAGGGGTAGATGATTCGATTTTTGCTAGAACAAAGAGAAGACTAAGTCCGATAACTAATCCGCAAATTTTTGCTATTGTAGACTCCATAGCCCCTCCAACAGAAATAATAAAAATCAATAAGGTGAGTGTGAAAAGCTGGAGAAGAGGAAGAGGGGGTGTTGGAACATCGTTTTCATTCTTTTTTGGTAAAAATTTAAAGGCGATGAGTGAGAAAAATATAGCTAATACGCCAATGATCAAAAAGGATGCTCGCCATAGGCCATAATATACAGAAAGCCCCCCGATTGCTGGTCCTAACAAGGTTGATATTCCCCACATTCCAGAGATAATACTTAATGCATGTGACCATAAAGATGGGCTGAAAACAATCCGTACCATGGAATAGGATAGGGATAACAAAGAACCACTTCCAAATCCTTGAATAAAGCGTCCTATTAAAAACAATGGCATAGATGAAGAAATGCTGCACATAAAAGTGCCTAGGGTGAAGATAAGTCCAGAAATAACATACGCATTGCGAGGACCTAATTTCCCTAATATTTTTGTTGCAAGTGAAGTACCCACGAGTGAAGCTGTAATAAAGACAGTAGCCACCCAAGAATAATATATTTCACTGCCAATATGATTCATAAGAGAGGGTAAAATAGTAATAACAATATAAACGTTGGTGGCGTGTAACACAACTCCACCTGTAAACGTTAAAAAGCAAAGACCATTTTTACCCAATAAAAGCGCAGACCAGCCCTGTTTTTTCACTGTTGTTTGCTATTTAATAAAAATCTATCCTCTTTTTACTTATAAGGTACTTCTTTGAATTTGCCAAGAGAAATTCAAAGCTCTGTTTAGAGCTTTGAATTTTAATTTAAGTAATAATTTAATTGCCCATTGCTTTTTTGAGATTCTCATCAATTTTATCGAGGAAATCTGTTGTAGAAAGCCACTTTTGTTTAGGCCCAATCAAAAGTGCGAGATCTTTGGTCATAAAACCTTCTTCGACGGTTTTAATACAAACTTCTTCCAATGTCGTGGAAAAGTTTTTTAACTTCTCATTGTTATCTAGTTTAGCACGGTGCGCTAGTCCACGCGTCCATGCAAAAATAGATGCAATAGAGTTCGTTGATGTTTCTTCATTCTTTTGATGCTGACGATAATGGCGTGTTACGGTGCCGTGTGCTGCCTCTGCTTCAACAATTTTGCCGTCAGGTGTCATGAGAACAGAAGTCATGAGACCCAGAGAACCAAAGCCTTGGGCAACAATATCAGATTGGACATCACCATCATAGTTTTTACATGCCCATACGTATCCACCTGACCACTTTAATGCAGAAGCAACCATATCATCAATAAGACGGTGTTCGTAATATAATTTACGGTTTTCAAATTCAGTTTTAAATTCCGTATCAAATATTT
Organism: Bartonella sp. AP7XZML; assembly: GCF_042195745.1. Taxonomy (NCBI): domain Bacteria; kingdom Pseudomonadati; phylum Pseudomonadota; class Alphaproteobacteria; order Hyphomicrobiales; family Bartonellaceae; genus Bartonella; species Bartonella sp. AP7XZML. The sequence continues at coordinate 59,520 of NZ_JBHIOT010000019.1, read as the reverse complement.
CTTGAAAGATATCTTTAAAACGACCATCGTAAGTTTTTAGAATGGTATTTTTTGTTGAAAGATAAACTGGAACATTCCGTTGTAGTCCATAATTAAAGGATGCGCGGGCAAAATCACGAATTGACTCATCAAGGTTATACATAGCCATGGCAACCCCTGCGCTTGGAGCATCAAAAACATCATGTTCAATAACTTGATTATCATCACCGACAAATTTAATACTTAATTTCCCTTTTCCTGGAAATTTAAAATCTGTTGCCTTGTATTGATCACCAAAAGCGTGACGTCCGATAATAATTGGCTTTGTCCAGTTAGGAACAAGGCGAGGGACATTTTTACAGATAATGGGTTCGCGAAAAATGACTCCTCCTAAAATATTGCGGATTGTGCCATTAGGTGATTTCCACATTTTTTTTAGGTTAAATTCTTTAACGCGTGCCTCATCAGGTGTAATGGTTGCGCATTTTATACCAACCCCATATTTTTTGATAGCATTGGCAGAATCGATAGTTACCTGATCATTGGTTGCATCACGATTTACGACGGAAAGATCATAATATTTTAGATCAACGTCGAGGTAGGGATGGATTAATTTATCTTTGATATATTTCCAGATGATGCGGGTCATCTCATCCCCATCAAGTTCAACAACGGGGTTTTCTACTTTGATCTTTACCATTAGAAATCCTTTTTCTTTTAAGCGATACTACTTGTATAACACTTTCAAGTTTATAATGAAAAGTAAAAACAAGGGAAAAAAGCATTCAAATATGAGCTTTTAGAATATATTATCAATAGAGTGTAAAATTTTGTTGGAGGGTTTAATTTTTGAAAAGAAGTGATGTGTTTGCAAATCTATAATTATTCTATGATTGATGAAGAATCTGTTTAATAGATAAGGTAGTTAGATCACCGGGGGACGGGGATTATGCATTTTTATTATCAGAGATTCCATTTAATAAGTTGATCGTATTCTGAATTATAGTTTCTTGATTTGTTGTGTTAGGTGAATAAGAAACTATTTTTATATTGCTATTTCAATTCTAAGCTTATGGTCTGTTTGTTTATAAAAAGTTTAATGTGATAACAAAGGCACTGTAATTAGAAATGATTCATATGAAATGCGTTTGGGATAAACTTCAATTTTGAAGGTTGGAAAAAACGTATAAATGATGCGGCTGGTTTTAATTTAAAAATTAACAGCAGACGCGAAAATATGACTTATAAATTACCGTATCGCGAGCTAGAATCTTCTAATTCTTATGTTTTATCGATTCTTATTGTTATTAACTATGCGCAGTAAAGCACTATCCTCGAAATGCAACAAAGAAATTAATCACCTAATGATTCTTGTATCCTTTTTACGAAGAGATTCCTTTTAAAATCTTATTCCCTCATTTTTATTTATGCATCCCTCATTTTTAAAAACACAAATAAAATGAATATATTACACATAGAAAAAAGAAACATGGTACGCCCAAGGGGAATCGAACCCCTGTTTCCGCCGTGAAAGGGCGATGTCCTAACCGCTAGACGATGGGCGCAAACCAATGATGAGGCTTATAGAGAGGATCTTTTTACTTCGCAAGCCCTCTGTGTCATTTTTTTTGAAAAAAGTGTGTTTTATTGAATAATTTTTGAGCGATTCCTGTTTAGATCATTTTATTTTCTAAGATTTTTTGTAGAAAAAATATAAAGTTATCATGATTGATAGAAAATTTTGATGTGGGTATCATCTCAGGGAATGATATTTTCAGTTTGAGGAGTAGGCAAAAATGATCAAAAACAGCATTTTTATGTATTTATTTTTTGCATATTTTATCGCTTGTTATCTTTGCTCACCACATGAGAATATTATTTAACTTGCTTGAAAGAGCCTTTATACAGAAGATTTCTCATTTGAGCTTATCATAAAGCAAAAACTGTATAATTTATGAAGTAGAAAGACAATATTTATTACCAAATTAACAAATAATACCAATCATACAAAAGTTTTTTTGATGAATAATCCATAGATTATTTGCAGTTTAACAAAATATAAATAGATATCTGTATGCTAAAAATGAAAATATTAAATCAATTTTTATAGAATATATGAAGAAAATATTTTTTTATATTTACTTTTACATGTCTGTAAAATTTTTAAAATTAAAAACCATTCATTTTCTCTTTTACATATTGAGAAGGTTCTTGATTTGAAAATGAATTAGTGTGGATAAAGGGTAGATTGAGTTTTTTCTCATTTCAATTCGCTAGTTTTTTAAAGAGGTGGCAATAAGTTGAGATAAAATATTCGAATTTTGCAAATTTATTCTCCATATTTATAATATTTCAGAATTAGGGTGTGCGCATATTAAGTCTTGTTTTTTACTTTAATGTAAGGTTCTATTTTGATATATGAGTGCGTTAAGATTTTTGCATTAAAGATTTATAGTTAAAGCTATGGAATGGTAGGAAGGAATGTGTTATCATTTACTGATCTACTTTCATTTTATCCATTCCCTAATTTATCATATGAAAGAATGTTTTTTGTTCCATACTTGTTGATTTAGAAGAGATGTTTTTATTCTTTCTTACCAAGTCTTCAATATTCTTTAACTTGTTATTGATTATTTTTTAGAACTTTTTTTATGGAAACTTGCATTTATCTGTTTTACAGATTTTCATTCTGAATTAGATATTTTATAAAGATTCTGAAATCTTTGAAGACAATAAATATTATATTTTTAGGAATGTTGATTGAACAAGCGGGGATAATTCTATTAGAGAAAATGAAATAAATAGAGCAGGGTATTTCTTTTGTTCTTATGAACATAAGTACTTTTTGTGTTGATTGGCACATCATTTAAACGATTTTTCAATGAAGATAGGGATCAGTGGTTAATAATGGCAGAATCTTTAAAGGTTGGTGTTGCGGGACTTGGTACAGTTGGTACTTCAGTTGTTCGAATTCTATGTGAAAAAGCGAATAGTTTAGCTTGTCAATGTGGGCGATTCATCAAAGTTGTTGCTGTTAGTGCGCGTGATAAAGGTCGCAATCGTGGAATTGATCTTAGTGATATAAAATGGTTTGATTCACCTGTGGAGTTGGCTGCTTCTGATGAGATTGATGTTTTTGTAGAGTTAATTGGTGGTGAATTGGATGTGGTGTATACCGCTGTTAAGAGAGCGCTTGAGGCGGGACATCATGTTGTAACAGCCAATAAAGCTCTTCTTGCTCGACATGGAGTAGAGCTGGCTATAATTGCAGAAAAAAAAGGTGTTTTTCTTCATTTTGAAGCAGCTGTTGCAGGGGGGATTCCTGTTATCAAAGCGATGAGAGAATCACTTGTTAGTAATCGCATATCGCGAATTTATGGTATTCTCAATGGAACCTGTAATTATATATTAACACGTATGTTTACGGAAGGTCTTTCATTTAAAGATTGTTTAGCAGATGCACAGAGACTTGGGTATGCTGAAGCAGATCCAAGTTTTGATATTGAGGGAAATGATACTGCTCATAAATTAGCTTTGTTGACAAGCTTGGCATTTGGAACTGCTGTTTCGTTAGATGATGTTTATGTTGAAGGAATTCATAATATTTCGCAAATTGATATTCGAGCAGCTGATGAATTGGGGTATCGGATTAAGCTTTTAGGGGTTGCATTAAAAACGGATTCTGGAATAGAGCAACGCGTTCATCCAACAATGGTACCAACATCCTCAATGATTGCACAGATAAATGGTGTAACCAATGCTCTTTCTATTCAAAGTGATTTATTAGGTGAATTACTGTTTTCTGGTCCTGGCGCCGGAGGAAAGGCAACAGCATCAGCCGTTATTGGTGATTTGGCTGATATAGCAAAAGCACGTTCTGGTTTTCAGTATGCACCTGTTTTAAGACGTCCAGCATTAGAACTTGCTCCTCATAAAAAAGCACGTATTTCGCATCATGCAGGTGGTTATTTTATTCGTTTAAATGTTCATGATCGTACTGGTGTTTTTGCCGCGGTCGCAAGGCATATGGCTGATAATCACATCTCATTGGAGTCGATTGTTCAAAGATCTTTTGTAGAAGATCAAATTGAAAAAACAATTATTTTAATTACGCACGAAACAACAGAGGTGAATGTACGACAGGCACTTGCAGAAATTGAAAAAGATGGACATCTTGTTGCAAAATCTCAATTTATTCGTATTGAACCTATGGCAAAGAATTGATAACTTTCTTGATAATAAAAAAGCACGCTTGAGTTCTTTTATCTCTTGTGGAAAATTTTCATCTTTGCCAAAAAACTTTATTCTTAGTATTTAATAAGGACTCATATTTTTTCTGGTATTCATTCGGTAGGATTTTTTCATATGCCCACAACTCAGAAGATTTTAAATGGACTTGATCGTATTTTGACGCTTGAATTGGTACGTGTTACTGAACGTGCTGCTGTTGCTGCTGCACGCTGGCGCGGACGTGGCGATGAAAAGGCAGCGGATCAAGCTGCTGTAGATGCAATGCGGCAGGAACTTAATCGATTGCCTATTGATGGTACAGTGGTGATTGGTGAAGGTGAGCGGGATGAAGCGCCTATGCTTTATATTGGAGAAAAAGTAGGTCTTCAAAGTGGATTGGCGATCGATATTGCACTTGATCCACTAGAGGGAACAACACTTTGTGCTAAAAATATTGCCAATTCTTTGGCAGTAGTTGCAATTGCTGAAAAGGGTAATCTCCTTTATGCACCTGATGTTTATATGAACAAAATTGCTATTGGTCCTGGTTATCCAAAGGGAGTAGTCGATATAGATGCTTGTCCTACCGATAATATACATGCTCTTGCGAAGGCTAAAGGAGTGACTGTTAATCAGATTGTTGTTTGTATTATGGATAGACCTCGTCATGAAAAATTGGTTAATGAAGTACGAGCGACAGGGGCGTCGATTCGCTTGATTGGGGATGGAGATGTGGCTGCTGTTATTGATACAACTGATCCAGAAGAAACAGGTATTGATATCTATATGGGGATTGGTGGAGCACCTGAAGGTGTCTTAGCTTCTGCTGCTTTACGCTGTATTGGAGGACAGATGCAAGGTCGTTTGCTGCTAGATACAGAAGAGAAAATTGCTCGTGCAGCTAAAATGGGGATTAGTGATCCCAATAAGGTTTATACAATGGAAGAAATGGCAAAGGGTGATGTTTTGTTTTCAGCAACAGGGGTGACAGATGGCAATATGCTTTCTGGTGTTAAATTTACATCTCGTTACATTCAAACGGAAACTCTCGTAATGCGCTCCCATACGGGTACAGTCCGTAATATTAAAGCGCAGCATAGAGATCATTCAAAATTTGATTAATGTTTTCTTTTTTGTCACTAAAAATAGAGGGAGTTTTTCTAGGAAAAACGCTTCCATGAATCTACTTTCATGGAAGCGTTTATAGATATGAGAATACCTTAAATATTATGAGAGCTGGACAGAATGTACCCAGCCATTTTTATCTTCTATGTTCCCTTTTTGAATGCCAACCAATTGTGTACGAAGCTGCTTTGTAACTTCTCCAACTGTTTCATTTCCAATAATAAATTCTCCCCCTTTATATCTAAAACGACCAATTGATGTGACAACGGCAGCTGTACCACAAGCAAAGGCTTCTTTAAGGTGTCCACTCTTTGCATCTTCTTGAAGCGCTGTAAAAGAATAAGGACGCTCTTCTATTTTTAATCCCATTTGTTGAGCTAACCTTAAGATTGAATCACGGGTTATCCCTGGAAGGATAGTTCCATTAAGAGGGGGGGTTACAAGTGTATTATTGTCCATAATAAAGCAGACATTCATACCACCAAGTTCTTCAATCCATTTATGTTCAATCATATCAAGGAAGAGTACTTGGCTACAATTATTTTCAGTTGCAGTTTTTTGTGCAAGTAAGCTTGCTGCATAGTTTCCACCACATTTGGCAGCCCCTGTTCCTCTTGGACCGGCACGACTATAATCTGTTTCAATCCAGACGCTGACAGATTTTTCTTCTCCTTTGAAATAGGATTCAACTGGAGAGGCTATGACACAAAAAAGATATTCTTGAGAAGGGCGGACTCCCAAAAAGTTTTCATTGCCAAACATAAATGGACGGATATAGAGGCTAGCGTTGGGCTGATCAGAGACCCATTTTTGATCAATCTTTACTAATTGATGAACGGCATCCAGAAAAATATCTTTTGGCAATTCTGGCATAGCTAAACGCCTCGCTGATTCTATAAAGCGTTGTGCATTGGCATCAGGACGGAAGAGCAAGATGCGTCCATCTTTTGCACGATATGCTTTTAAACCCTCAAAAATTTCCTGTCCGTAATGTAAAACGGTACTTGCAGGGTTAATTTCTAAAGCTTTGTATTGAGAAATGATGGCATTGTGCCAGCCTTTGTCTTCAGTCCATTGAATAGTACACATGTGGTCTGTAAAAAATTGACCAAAACCGGGACTTTTTAAAATTTCTTCATATTTTTCTTCTGACAGAGGAGATGGGTGTTTTTCTATTTTAAAGGGAAGCGATGATATGGGAGATTTCATAAAAAACCTTTTGAGTATGTTTCATTTTTATTAATAAAAATAATGAAATATTTTGATTATAACTCTATTATTAACAAAACCTTTGTGTCAATGTTTTATTATAGAATACAAAGGGGTTTATTATAGAATTCAAAGGCTAGAGTAGGGTAGATATTTTAATTCTATCCTCGCTTCTTTTTCTCAACTTTATGAAGTAAACTGGAACTTTTGTCTATAATTATCGTTTTCTCACAATAAGTATCTGAATAATTTCATATATGCATATTTTCTAGAAATTTAAAGGTAAGGGAATTGAGAAAAGGAATCCACTATGATTGATAAAAATTATCACACATATGAAGAACGTATGGCCGCAGAAAGAAGAGGTCGTGAACAACCTGTTTCAATCGCTAAGGGTATTTTTGCTATTCTTCTTGCGATGGTTATTATCTGGTTTATTTTTGGTTTTTTAGGATCTTTTTTTGCAAAATCTCCTGAACATAGTTCGCGTTATAATACCCCAGAAACTAGCCAAAGTGTAACAACGCCCAAAAAAGATTTAAATTCACTTCCTCCTGTACCTTATACCTATAAGGGTACGGAGTAATTTTTTCGTAAATATAATCTTTTAGATAGGGCGAAAATCGACGTAGATTAAGGAATAAAGTCAGCACAAAGACATAAAAAAGAGAGGAATGATTATAATTTCTGAAGTTTTTGATAAGTAATTAAATGGTATGGAAATAAATAATGCAACGGTTGTTAAAACCGTTGCATTATTGGTTTAGCGTGTGATGAAGCAGCTTCCACCAGAACTTTTAATGGATTCACAAAGGATTATGGCTTCATTACGGTCTTGCGCTTGAATCCGAACACGGTAATAAGTACCTTTTCCTGGTATAAAAGCGGATTGAATATTTAAAGAACGGGCACCGATAAGGAATCCAAATTTAGATTTCATATTTTTTAAAGAATTTCTAGCGAGCTCATACGTTGGTTGAGATGCAAGTTGTACGTAATAATTTTCTGAATTTTGTGCTGCGACTCTGTTTGGTGATATGGGGCGAGACGCGGCTGGTGTTTCAACTTGTGTATTTCTTTCTGCATGGGAAGGGATAGGGATAAATTTTTCTTCAATATTTGAGCTAGAATTATTTTCTGCGATTATTTTATCAATATTATTTTTGAGATCATGATCTCTTTCTTGGTCGTTTATATCAGAATCATGCGACGAAACAAGGGACGAATCTTGAAGTTCATTAGAAGTTTGATCAATGCTTTCTTCAGATTGAGCAGCAGTTTTGCTGTTTGTTTGATGCGCGGGGGCTAGTGTAACTGTACCATCTTGATTGACAATAACAGTTTGTACTTCTCGCATTGGAATAGTATGATTTATGGCTTCTGTGACTGCATCTTCAACATCAGATTCATTTAAAGACGATGAGGAAACGCTTGAAGATTCTTCAGGGTTTAATTCTTTTAAATTTTCAGGTTGTTCAGAGTTATCAATAAGAAATTGTTGTGTATTTTCTTGTTTCTCATTTTGTTCAGTTGTTTGTTTATAGATATCTAAATTATGTGCAACATCATTTTTCGTTTCAGTTGTTTCTGGTTTGAATTTAAAAGGCGTATTATCAGCGTGGATAATGACCGTTTCTTCATTTTTTTGTGATGGCATAAAAAAATGAGAATAACCAGCAAACCCAAGTCCTATTAAAATAAGTATAAAAAAACCTTTAATGAAAGTTTTACCAAAAATAAAACTTTTTAAGGGAGGAGGAGCTGATGGATGCGTGGGAACCTCATCTGAGCTTGTGTATGATGAATTCTCGCTAAAAGAGGGAAAATTATATTCCATATTGGCAGAAGAAAAATAGTCGGAATTTTGTTCTTTAGAGTTTATATAAACACCTTCTTTTGAATTTTGCATAGACTGATGAAAAACTTCACTAAAAACCTCATTTTTCTGTTGTTTTTGAGAAAAATTATCCGTTGGGACATTCCCTACATTGAGTACATCAGCAAATTCTTCTTCTAAACCACCATTAGTTGGCACATCATATTCTGGCGCTTCATACGGGACTTCTGGAACCATAATAGGACCAGTTTTTTCTACGATTTCCTCTGAAAATTTATAAGTATCAACATTGGGAGGGGGAGTATCTCTGTGCGTATAGTTATGGGCAAAAAAGCCATCCGTTTGTTTTGTATTTAAAGAGGGGGATGAGGAAAGAAACTCATCTAAATTATTTTCATTATATGAAATTTCTCTATTTGGGTTAGAGGCACCTTCGGCGTTATTGATGTATTGGGCTCGAGCCTCATCATATATCGGAACTTTTTCTCCATAAGTTTCTTGTTGTGAGGGGTTTTCTGCAAAAAAATGGGGATAATTGATTGTATGATCTTCTTGTGAAGCCCCCTTTAAATAAGATTGTCTATCAACTGGTGGAGAATCTAAAGGTGAGGAGAAGGTACTTGTTGTTTGATTTCTTGCAGTGTTTTGTCTTTCTGACACAAGATTAGAAGATGAGAAAAACTCATTTTCCTCTGTAGAAGAGGAGACATCAGGATAATCTTTTTTAATCCAATTTTCTTGATCAGCTGAAATTTTATAGGGATGGTTTATAGGAGTGTCATAGAGGTTTTGATTGTCCTCATAAGTTTTTTGTATATTCGTAGTCTCAGGTTGTTGTGAATTTATTTGTGAAAAACGATTGGTTTGTTCAACATCTTCTGGCGTCTCTCTCTTATTTTCGTGCCTTTCAGATTTATCAAAAAAGAAATTTTCTGATTCTGATTGTGACATAAGATTACTTTTTTCAAGAAAAGGATCTGCACTGGTTGCTGTTTTTTTCTGTTGATGTGATTGATTCTTTGGGATTGGTAATGGAGAAAGCTCATCTAAAATTTGTTCTTCATCATGACTGCTAGGTGAAGAATATTTCTCTTCAGATAAATTATTTTGTTTTGAATGGTTGAAAGAAGAAGATTGTGCAATATCTGAGGCTGTTGCGTTGCTGGTTGCATGCAAGTCCCATTGTTTTTTTTGATCATCAAACGGTAAGTCATGTGCTAAATTATTTTCAAGTTCCTCTTCTAGAAAGGACAAATCAAAATCATCATCATGGGATGATATTTCGGGGTGAGATGTTGATCGTTCTGTTTTTAAAGAAGATTGCTCATTTTTGTTTCCGCTTTGTTTGTGCGGATTAAAAATGCGCGTAAGCCTTTCTAAAGGATCATGGTGTTCATGATCGTGTTTTGTTTCGTGTAGATTTTTGCGATCGTTATCGCTCATAGCTTTTCTCACATGGTGGTTTGCACTTACGTGCAATCAATGGTTGATTTTGATTTGTTATATTAAAATTATAAATTTTCCCCCTCTCATGCAATGATACATGAAAAAGTTTATCAATAGAGTACCTATTGTATGTATTTATAGAACTTTTTCAACGCATTTCTATGGGTGCTTCGACTCCTATGATGGTAAGCCCTGATGATAAAATATTGATAACAGCTTGTATCAATCCTAATCTTGCAAAGGATAACTCTTTATCATCAGGTTGAATAAAGCGTAAATTGAGATTTTCACTCCCTTTATTCCAATGGGTGTGAAAGCTGGAGGCAAGGTCATAAAGGTAAAACGCTAATCGATGCGGTTCTTTATGAATTACGGCCTGTTCAATGATCCGTGGATATTCAGAAAGTTTGCGTATTAACAATATTTCATGGTCATCTGTTAATCGATGAAGATGGGCAATCAATGTATTATTTGAAAAGCTTTTAATATGAAGCGCTTCTTGTGCTTGACGAAAGACTGAGTGACAACGTGCACTTGCATATTGTACGTAAAAGATGGGGTTATCTTTTGATTGTTCTGTTATTTTTGCAAAATCAAAATCAAGAGGTGCTTCACACTTACGGTATAGCATCATAAAACGCACAGGATCACGCCCAACCTCTTCGACAACATCCCGTAGAGTGACAAAAGATCCTGCTCTTTTTGACATGCGTACAGGATGACCGTTGCGAAAAAGTTTTACCAATTGACACAAGAAGACACTTAATTTAGCTTTATCCCCAGAAATTGCTTTTGCCATTGCCTCTAGCCGCTTTACATAGCCAGCATGGTCTGCGCCTAGAATATAAATCATTTCATCAAAATGACGATTAAATTTATCCCGAAAATAAGCAACATCAGCAGCAAAATAAGTGTAAGAACCGTCAGATTTGACTAAAACACGGTCTTGGTCATCACCGACATTTGTTGAACGGAACAAAGTTTGTTCGCTTGGTTCCCAGTCTTCTGTATTTTGTCCTTTGGGAGGGGGGAGTTTTCCTTTGTAGATATAACCATTTAAAGTGAGGTCGTTGATGGTGTTACGAATGGCGCGTGCATTATCTGCATAAAGCATTCGCTCAGAGAAAAAGATATCATGATAAATATTAAGAGCAGCCAAATCTTCGCGAATCATGGACATCATTGCATGAATTGCACGTTCTTTCACAAGAGATAAGGCTTCATCTTTATCCATCGTGAGGAGTTGGTCACCAAACTCTTGAGCAAGCGATTGACCCAATGGTATCAAGTATTCTCCAGGATAGAGTCCTTCTGGAATTTCATTAATTTCTTGCCCAAGAGCTTCACGATAGCGCAATAGTACCGAATGGGCGAGGACTTCGATTTGTTGACCCGCATCATTGATATAATACTCTTTTGTAATGTTATAGCCCGTAAATTGTAGCAAATTGGAGAGAACATCCCCAACAACTGCTCCGCGGCAGTGTCCTACATGCATTGGTCCAGTGGGATTTGCTGAGACATATTCAACATTGACGCATTTTCCTTGTCCCATTGGAATACGACCATAAGAAGTGCCTAATTCAAGCATAGATTTTATAGCATCTTGCCAAAACAATTTTGTAAGCTTTATGTTTATAAAACCAGGACCGGCAACATCTATATTTTCGATAGAGGAATCATTTTTAAGAAGTTCTATGATTTTATCTGCAAGTGCACGTGGATTGATTCCAATAGATTTTGCAAGCACCATAGCAGCATTGGTTGATAAATGACCGTGGGAGGAATCACGCGGAGGATCAACAGTGATTTTTGATAAATCTAGATCTTCTCCATTTTTTCCTTTTATATCAGATAATTCAATTGATCTCTTAATTTTTTTTTCGAAGTTTTTAAAGATATTCATATTTAGCTTCCATGATGATGCCAAAAGCCATTAAACGAAATTATCTATATGGTCAAATAAACGCTGATATTCACGTAGAGCGTAGTGATCCGTCATGCCTGAAAGAAAGTCAGCAATCAAACGTGCTAACTCTTGATTTTTTAAGTGCACTGTTTTGCTCTGCCAACTTTCAGGCATTGTATTTGGATTTTCATAATAACAATTGAATAATTTTTGTACAATGCATTTTGCTGCATTGCGACGACTAAGAACTTGTTCATGGTAGTAAAGATTTTTAAATAAAAAGTTTTTTAGTTCTTTTTCATAAACGGTCATTGTCGGTGAAAAGGTGACAATGGTTTGTTTTGCTTGGTGAATATCGTTTATGCTTGTTGGTTTGATTCGTGCTAAATTTTCTTGTGATTGTTTGATAACATCTTCAACCATGGTTGTTATTTGTCTTCGTACAAGCGTGTAACCGCGACGCGTTTGGTCGAGGTGGGGATGCTCATCTGTTATATCTTTTAATATTGCTGCTGTTAGTGAAACATGTTCAAATTGATCAAGTGTTAAAAATTGCGAACGTAGACCATCATCAATATCATGCGCATTGTATGCGATATCATCTGCAATAGCAGCACATTGCGCTTCTAGTCCTGCAAAACAATCAAGTGCAAGGTCTTGTTTCGCATTGTATTGTAAAATATCGATAGGAACCTCCTTATTCTTCGCGTAAGGACCTAAAAGGGGGCCATTATGCTTTACAAGTCCTTCGAGGGTTTCCCATGTAAGGTTAAGTCCATCAAAATTTGCATAGCGCTGTTCTAGTTTTGTGACAATGCGTAATGCTTGTGCATTATGGTCAAAGCCGCCATAGGGTGTCATGGCTTCATTAAGAGCATCTTCTCCTGCATGGCCAAAGGGTGTGTGTCCAAAGTCGTGAACAAGGGCAATGGCTTCGGCAAGGTCTTCATCAAGACACAGGGCGCGGGCTAATGTTCGTGCAATTTGAGAAACCTCTATGGAATGGGTTAGGCGAGTACGGTAATGATCGCTTTCATCAGCAATAAACACTTGCGTTTTATGTTTAAGACGTCGAAATGCATTAGAATGGATAATACGATCTCTATCTCGTTGAAAAAGTGAGCGTGTGGTGCTCATCGTTTCATGGTATAATCGACCACGGCTTGTTTGTGGATGAGCACTGTATACTGCTCGAGATTGGTAATTGAAGTTGATATTGCCTATATCCATTGCAAGCTGTCTATTATCATCTTAAAATTGAGAGTGGTTTATGAGAAATAAACTGCTCTTTGAGTGTAGGATACTCTTTCTTGATGGTTTAATGCAAGGATATATAAAATGAATGTGAAAATTTCAGATGTTGCTGCCAAAAAAATTGCACAGATACTTTTGCGTGAACCCGATAAAATAGCATTACGTATTTCTGTTGAAGGTGGTGGGTGTTCTGGTTTTTCTTATAAATATGACTTGGTTTCTGAAATGTGTGAAGATGACCTCGTCCTCAAAAAAGACGGGGCAGTTGTGTTTATTGATTTACTATCACTTCCTTTTATGGAAGGAGCTGAGATTGATTTTGTTGATGATCTTATGGGGCAATCTTTTCAAATCCACAATCCCAATGCTGTTTCATCATGTGGTTGTGGTGTAAGTTTCTCAATTTAAAATGATGGCTGTGTGATATTGTTTCTTGAAAAAAAGATCATGTTGGTCAACAATGCAAAAATGGGTATTCTTATAAAAATAGTGCACCGATGTGTATGGTTGTGCGTGGTGCTTGCTTTATTGACTTGGAGCCACTGTGCTTTTTCTGAAGCAGGAGAAGGGCAAGATCAGCAGCAGAGACAATCAAGGAGTTTTATTGTAAAGACTCAAGAGCAGGAGAACGAAAACTTAGCATCTCAAACACAACTCATTTTGAATGCTCGATTAACAAATAGTCATCCGGATATTGAAGAAGGGCTTGTCTGGCGGGTTTATGCCCCTATTCTAGGGATTGATAATAAATTACCATTAGTGGCAACCTATAAGGGGGGAAGTGCACGTTTTGATCTCGAACCAGGAAATTATCTTGTTCATGTCTCATTTGGTCATATGAGTGCTGTGCGCCATATTCGTTTAGAAAATGGGCAGAGTCTTGTAAAAAACTTTAATCTTGAGGCTGGTGGTGTCATTTTAAATGCAACACTGCTCAATGGCGTAATGAATGAAAAGGAACTCCGTTTTACTATTTATGAGGATGAAAAAGAAAATGATGATACGGGAGTGATTATATCAAATGTTAAACCCCAATCAGTTGTGCGTTTAAAAGCTGGCCGCTACCATGTTGCTTCCCATTATGGTTCCATTAATGCGACGGCTCGTTCGGATATTCAAGTGGATGCTGGTAAAATAACAGAAGTTACTCTTGAACATCAGGCCGCTCAGATTGTCTTAAAACTGGTACGACAAGAAGGAGGGGAAGCGCTTGCAGATACAAGTTGGTCTCTTGCCAATGATTCTGGTGATATCGTTTATGAAACAGTAGGTGCGTATGTTTCACTCGTGTTAGCGGAGGGAGAGTATATTGCAATTGCTAAAAATAAAGATAAAATCTATCAAAAAGTTTTTTCAGTCGTTTCTGGTCATGATGAAGATATAAGTGTGGTAGCGAATGAAGAAAATATGCAACAAATTGATGAAGATGTGGATTGATCGTTGTTCATGGGGGTAAACTATGATGAAAGACGGGGTATGAATTTTGATTGAAATTTCAACAGTTGGTGTGTTTTTTGCTGGGGCACTCTCTTTTTTGTCACCATGCGTTTTGCCATTAGTTCCTCCTTATTTGTGCTATATGGCAGGGGTTGGTATTGATGATTTTCGTTCAGAAAAGCCTGATGAGAAAGTCTTTATCCGGTGGGCTTTATTATCTTCTGTTATTGCTTTTGTTCTTGGGTTTACGACTGTTTTTGTTGCTTTAGGTGCCAGTGCTAGTACAATTGGGAAATTCATCGGTTATTATCGTGATTGGTTTGCCCTTGCTGCTGGAATTGTCATTATTATTTTTGGTTTAAATTTTTTGGGGATTTTCAAGATCGCTTTTTTATTTCGTGAGGCGCGTTTTCAGACCAAAAAAACACCTGCTGGTCCTTTAGGCGCGTATATTATCGGTTTAGCTTTTGCCTTTGGTTGGACACCGTGTATTGGCCCTATTTTAGGTCCTATTATAACGCTTGCTGGAACAAAAGAAACTGTGGGAGAGGGAGCTGTTCTCTTAGCGGTTTATGCATTAGGTCTTGCTATTCCTTTTATGTTAGCAGCTTTATTTTCGAGCAGTTTTATGCGATTTTTAGGAGCTTTTCGTATTCATTTAGGAAAAGTTGAAAAAATCATTGGTGTTTTTCTTATTCTTACAGGGATTTTGTTTTTAACAGGTTCTATGCAGGATCTTTCATTTTGGCTTTTAGAACATTATCCTTCGTTGAGTTATATTGAAGATATTCGTTGGCACAGTATTATGAATTTTTTTGGATTTTCTCGTTAGTCTTATGTGTTTTTATGGTTAGAAGCTGTCTTTCTATTGTTCTTGCCGCAGGTGAGGGGACGCGCATGAAATCGTCTCTGCCTAAGGTACTTCATAAAATTGCTGGATTGCCTCTTATATGCCATGTTCTAAAACAAATAGAATTGGCAGGCTCTTCACAATTAGCGGTTGTTGTGGGATATGGTGCTAAGGAGGTTATGCACGTTGTTCAGTCATTTGTAAAAGATGTAATGATTTTTGAACAAAAAGAGCGTTTAGGAACTGCCCATGCTGTTTTGTCTGCTCGTTTAGCTTTGCAAAAGGAGGTGGATGATGTGCTCATTGTTTTTGGGGATACTCCTCTCATTCAGCAAGATTCATTGCACCAAATGCGTGCACAGCTTGCTGATGGAGCAGATGTTGTTTTTGCAGGTTTTCATACCAAACATCCAACAGGTTATGGGCGTCTTCTCGAGAAAAATGGTCAATTGATTGCAATTGTAGAAGAAAAAGACGCTAGCGATGAAGAAAAAAAGATTTCTTTTTGTAACGGTGGAATACTCGCTATGCGTGGAAAACATGCACTTTCTCTTTTAGAGAAAGTTGGTAATAATAATGTGAAAAAAGAATATTACTTAACAGATATTGCTTCTCTTGCAACACGCGAAGGATTAGATGTGCGTGTTGTTGAAGTTCCTTTTGAAGATATTGTAGGAATTAACGACGGTTTTGAGCTTTCTGAGGCTGATTCTTTGTGGCAAAAACGTAAAGCGCGCGATTTAATGTTATCGGGTGTTACACTCTTAAAGCCAGAAACACTCTATTTTTCTTATGATACAGAAATTGCACCAGGGGTGGTGATAGAACCAAATGTTTATTTTGGGTTAAACGTAAAAGTACAATCTGGTGCGGTTATTCATGCATTTAGTTATCTCGAAGGTGCTGTGGTTGGTAGAGATGCACAGATTGGTCCCTATGCACGTTTGCGTCCTGGAACAGAGTTGGCTAAGTCCGTAAAGATTGGAAATTTTTGTGAAGTCAAACAAGCTAAGGTAGGAGAATCTTCTAAAATCAATCATTTAAGTTATATTGGTGATGCCGAAATTGGTGCACATACCAATATTGGAGCCGGTACGATTACTTGCAATTATGATGGATTTAACAAATATAAAACCATGATTGGTGATCATGCTTTTGTTGGGTCTAATACGGCACTTGTTTCCCCATTGGTAATAGGGGATGGCTCTTATGTTGCTTCAGGAAGTGTTATTACTGAAAATATTCCTATGAACAGTATGGCTTTTGGGCGTGCACGACAGGTTATAAAAGAGGGCTATGCGACAAAATTTCGAGAGCGTTTGTTAGAAAACAAACAGAAAAAATGATTATTTTCAGCTTATTCTTTTGTTTCGTGTTAATCTAACGATGGATGGAAGATTTATTCTTAAAGATTGCCGTATTCCATGTTTGAATTATTTTTATTATTTATAGTTTTAAATAAAGGCTGTTGGATTGTTTTGTAAAATTTGAATCTTAAGATGTGGGTTGGAGCTTTTTAATGTGTGGAATTATTGGAGTTCTTGGAAAGAGGTGTGTTACGTCCTCTTTGGTTGAGGGGTTAAAACGTCTTGAATATAGAGGGTATGATTCATCTGGGGTGGCAACGGTCTATAATGGGCATCTTTATCGTGTACGTGCTGAGGGGAAGCTTGTTCATTTAGAAGAAAAATTAAAAAAAACACCTCTGGAGGGAAGTTTAGGGATTGGTCATACCCGTTGGGCTACGCATGGAATTGCTGTTGAACGCAATGCGCATCCCCATGTGACTGAAAAGCTTGCGATTGTTCATAATGGTATTATTGAAAATTTTGTAGAACTGCAAAAGGAACTCATAGAGGATGGTTGTATCTTTGAAACAGAGACGGATACGGAAGTTATTGCACATTTAATAACGCGTGCATTAAAAGATGGTCTTTCTCCGCAAGAAGCCATACGTACCAGTTGGAAAAGGCTGCAGGGGGCTTTTGCTATTGCTCTTATTTTCGAAGGTGAAGATAACCTTATGATTGCGGCTTGTTCTGGTCCACCTCTGGCAATTGGTTATGGAAAAGATGAATTTTTTGTGGGGTCAGATGCCATAGCTTTGGCACCATTCGTTGATTATATTAGCTATATGGAAGATGGGGATTGGGCTGTTCTCACACGGGAAGGTGTTACAATTTATGATGCTAATAATCAACCGGTAAAACGTCCTGTGACGACATTACTTGAAGGGGCTTTATTGATTTCTAAGGGTAATCATCGTCATTTTATGCACAAGGAAATGTTTGAACAACCTGAAGTGATTTCTCATAATTTGGCGCATTATCTTGATCTTGGAAATTATGTCGTTCGACCCCTTGAGAATTTGATTGATTGGAAAAATATTCATCGTCTCCTTTTTGCGAGTTGTGGAACGGCTTATTATTCAACCTTAGTTGCGCGCTATTGGTTTGAGAAATTTGCCGCTTTAAGTGTTGATAATGATGTTGCTTCGGAGTTTCGTTATCGTGAACCTCCTATAACGTCTGATGTGTTATCGCTGTTTGTTTCTCAATCTGGTGAGACAGCTGATACATTGGCTTCTTTGCGTTATTGTCGTGAGCGGGGTGTAAAAACAGCAACAATTGTGAATGTAGAGCAATCAACAATGGCAAGGGAGGCTGATTTTATTCTCCCAACACTTGCCGGACCGGAAATAGGTGTTGCTTCAACAAAAGCTTTTACCTGTCAATTGGCAACGCTTGCTTCACTCGCTCTTAGTGCGGCTAAACAACGTGGCTATCTCTCGGCTCAAATAGAAAAGCAACTGGTTCAACAGTTGGCAGAAGTTCCACGTATTTTAAATGAGGTCTTAAAATTAGAGAGAAAAATTGAATGTATTTGTCGTGATTTGGTGAATGCAAAAAGTGTTCTTTATCTGGGACGTGGAACTTCTTATCCGATTGCTTTGGAGGGAGCTCTTAAACTGAAAGAGCTTTCTTATATTCATGCTGAAGGTTATGCGGCAGGTGAATTAAAGCATGGACCAATTGCTCTGGTGGATGAGACAATACCCGTTATTGTTGTTGCACCTTATGATCGGTGGTTTGAAAAAACTTTTTCTAATATGCAAGAAGTGGTAGCGCGTAATGGTCGTATTATTTTAATAACCGATAAAAAAGGAGCAGAGGTGGCTTGTCTTAAGACTTTATCAACGATCACTTTGCCAGATGTTCCAGAATTTATTTCTCCTATTATTTATGCACTCCCTGTTCAGTTAATCGCTTATCATACGGCTGTTTTATTAGGAACAGATGTTGATCAACCCCGTAATTTAGCAAAATCAGTCACGGTTGAATAAAAGTATATTTCTGAATCTTTTGGAGAATAATCAAGTGTAAGAAATTGATTTATAATGAAACTTATTTTTTCATTTTCTCTGTTGAACGAGAATGCTGTAGACAGTTTTTTTCTTTCTCAATCCTTTACGATAAAACGAAAAATATTTTCTTACCTATCAAAAAATGGATCAGCTATGTGAATATAATGGTAAAAAAGACGCAATATTGCTTCTACTGTTTTAATGCAGTTGATTTGTTATTCGTTCATGAAGCATAAAGATGGTAAGAGACTGCGTAGATCATTTATGGGTAATTCTAAGAAAAAACCATATTTGAACAGAGAGATATTTAAGTTTTTTATTAGAGGGTCTTTGTTATCCTGCTCGTAAGAGGCGTGCAGCATCGTTGTGTCCGAAAAGATAAAGGAGCAACCGTAAAGCTTGTCCTTGCTCAGAAGAAAGATGAGGATCGCGTTGTAAAAATAAACGAGCATCTTTTCTTGCCATTGACAAAAGATCGCTATGAACTGCAAGGTTTGCTATATGAAATTCAGGGACTCCAGATTGTTTTGTACCTAAAAGCTCTCCTTCGCCTCGTAGGCGCCAATCTTCTTCAGCGATTTCAAAACCATCTTCTGTATTGCGGATAATATTAAGGCGTGTTGCTGCTGTTTTAGTCAGTGGATCTTTATAGAGCAAAATGCAGGAAGACTTTTTATCGCCTCGTCCTACACGTCCACGTAATTGGTGCAATTGTGAAAGGCCAAAATGTTCCGCGTGTTCGATGATAATGATCGAAGCATCTGGAATATCTACTCCCACTTCAATGACTGTGGTTGCAACTAAAATACGTGTATTTCCACATTTAAAAGATGCCATAGCGGCTTCTTTTTCTGCTGTAGACATTTTTCCATGGATCATACCAACGTGTGCTCCAAAGCGCTCATGGAGAAATGCAAAGCGGTTTTCAATTGAAGTGAGATCAAGAGCTGTCGATTCCTCTACTAAAGGACAAATCCAATAGAGTTTTTCTCCTTTTTCTAATGCAATTGCGATTCTCTCTATAAGCTCATGAAGACGTTTCAAAGAAAGCGTTGCTGTTGTAATGGGTTGTCGTCCCATTGGTTTTTCGGTAATTTTAGAGACATCCATATCACCAAAAGCTGTTAAGACAAGTGTGCGCGGAATGGGCGTGGCGGTCATAACCAGCATATCAGCTTTATTGCCTTTTTCTGTAAGAGCGATACGTTGATGGACACCAAAACGGTGTTGTTCATCGATAATGGTTAAAGCGAGATTATTATAAGTAACACTGTTTTGTATGAGAGCATGGGTTCCGATGACAATAGAAACTTGACCTGACAAAATATCATTCACGATGTTTGTCCGCAATTTCCCTTTTTCTCGTCCTGTTAAAAGCGTTGTTTGTAATCCGACCTTTTCGGCAAGAGGAGCGATGGTGGCAAAATGTTGCCTAGCAAGCACTTCAGTTGGTGCCATTAAAGCTGATTGTCCTGAATTTTCAGCAATTTGTGCCATTGCCATCAATGCAACAACAGTTTTTCCTGCGCCTACATCACCTTGAAGTAGTCTTAGCATCGGTTCTGGTGAAGCAAGATCATTTGCGATATCTTCTACTGCTTTTTTTTGTCCGGTTGTGAGTTGAAAGGGGAGGATATTAAGCAATTTTTTAGTATAAATTCCTGTTGATGGTCGAGAAGTGCCAACAAGAGATTTAGTTTTCAAACGCACGAGTCCTAGTGCCAATTGACAAGCGAGCAATTCATCATAGGCAAGACGTTTGCGTGCTGTACTTTCTAAGGATAGATCATTGGGGTTAATGGGCGCATGGATACGGCGTAAAGCAACAGAAAAAGAAGGAAAATTTTGCTGCTTTTTTACATTTTCATCTATCCATTCTGGTAGAAGAGGAATAAAATCAAGAGCGTTTTGTATGGCGCGTTTTAGTGTCTTTACAGTTAGTCCGGCAGTAGAGGGATAGACAGGTTCGATCAGAGGTATCTGATTTGATTGTTCGCTTGGGGCAATATAGTCTGGATGCGCCATTGAAAGCTGTCCATTAAACCATTCAACTTTTCCTGATATAATGACTTTTTTTCCTTCGGGGAGTTGTTTTTTTAGCCAAAGAGGTTGAGCATGAAAAAAGACTAAATTTATTTTTCCTGTGTGATCATGGGCAATAACACGATAGGGAATTCGGTTGTGACCACGGGGTGGTGGTTGATGCTGATCGATGATAATTTCGAGCGTAACAGTATCTCCTTCTTTTGCACAAGCAATGTTGGGACGCATTCTGCGGTCTATAACGGAATGGGGCATTAATTGAAGAAGGTCAATAAGGGTTGCTTCGCGTTGTGTGGGATTAACATCTAAGAGTTTGGTCAATAAACCATAGACTTTAGGTGTAATACCAGAAAGAGTTCGGATAGAATTAAAAAGTGGGGTAAGAAGACTTGGAGGCATGAGCAAATTTAACCTGCCCTTTTTGTTTTTTCTAGACCTTTAGAAGAGCTTTTTGGGGATAAAGTCATAAAGACAAGGTTGCTTTATTTACACATTGAACTTTAGGAAGAGAAATTAATATTTAAAGAAAAATACAATTAAATGGTCAAAAATTAAAGTGCTTAGATGAGGTATATTGTTTTTCTTTTTATTTTAGGTGTTTATTTGCTGTGAATAGAAGCATTTTCTTGATAGAACTCTCTTATAAATATTAATAAAATTGGGATATTGCTCCTATGTAGGATGATGAATTTATAGCTTTAAAGTTTGATGATAAACAGAAGTTTTTTCTTTTATAAGGGGTGCTGTTTAGCATTTATTTTGTAGTGGGAAATTGTGAGAGTGGTAAAAAATAAAATGCAAATGCAAGAGAACAAAAATTCTCTTCCTCGCTTTATTCATTTGAGAGTGCATTCAGCTTATTCCTTGCTCGAAGGGGCTTTAAAAATCCCCCAAATTATTCAACAGACGATTTCAGATCATGCACCAGCGGTTGCTATTACCGATACCAATAATTTATTTGGTGCTTTGGAATTTTCACAGCATTGTCTTTCTCATGGGGTCCAACCTATTATTGGTTGTCAGCTTACTGTTGATTTTTGTGATGAAAATGATCATTCACGTTTGGCTAAATGGCGTAATCCTTCTGATTTTTGCTCTATTGTTCTTTTGGCTGCTAGCGAAACCGGTTATGCTCATTTGGTTCGTCTTGTGAGCCGTGCTTATCTTGATAAGTGTGATACTGATCCTCCTCATATTAAAGCTGATTGGTTGTCAGAACACAGTGATGGCATAATCGCTTTAACGGGTGGAAAGGGAGGACCTATTAATCTTTCTTTGGCAGAAGAGAAAAAAGAACATGCTGTTGAGCGCTTAATTTATTTGAAAAAATCTTTTGCTGATCGTCTTTATGTGGAGTTACAACGGCATGGCTCTTATGACCGGAGAGTAGAAGCTGATCTTATTGAATTGGCTTATGCGCATGAAATTCCTCTTGTAGCAACGAATGAAGCCTTTTTTCTGAAAAGAGAAGGGTATGAAGCGCATGATGCGCTGATGGCTGTTTCAGAAGGACAAATTGTCTCTAATCCAGATCGCAAACGTGTGACACCAGATCATTATTTGAAGTCACAAGATGAAATGGTTACACTGTTTTCTGATCTTCCAGAAGCTTTGGAAAATAGTGTTGAAATTGCATTGCGTTGTCATATTGCCTCGCCTCTTCGAAAACCGATATTGCCTCGTTT
Organism: Bartonella sp. AP7XZML; assembly: GCF_042195745.1. Lineage (NCBI taxonomy): Bacteria > Pseudomonadati > Pseudomonadota > Alphaproteobacteria > Hyphomicrobiales > Bartonellaceae > Bartonella > Bartonella sp. AP7XZML. Next base: position 37,152 of record NZ_JBHIOT010000019.1, on the reverse strand, counting down.
TATAGAACAATCTATTAATTCAGAAACTACTTTAGAAATAGAAGATAGTGAGTTGTTAAATCAGGCTAAAGTTGGTTTGAAGATGCGGCTTGAAGCAATAGGGTTGGCTGAAGGGTATACGATTGCAGATTATGAACAGCGGCTTGATTATGAAATTTCAGTTATTACGCGTATGCAATTTTCTGGATATTTTCTTATCGTTTCAGATTTCATAAAATGGGCAAAGGTTCATGACATTCCCGTTGGACCAGGACGGGGTTCTGGTGCTGGTTCACTTGTTGCTTATGCATTGACAATTACTGATGTGGATCCCTTGCGGTTTTCTCTTCTCTTTGAACGTTTTCTCAACCCAGATCGTGTTTCGATGCCAGATTTTGATATCGACTTTTGTCAAGAGCGGCGCGAAGAAGTTATTCAATATGTTCAAAAAAAATATGGACGTGATCAAGTTGCTCAAATTATTACCTTTGGTAAGTTACAGGCACGTGCAGTTTTGCGTGATGTGGGGCGTGTTTTAGAAGTTCCTTATCGTCAGGTGGATTATCTTACAAAATTAATTCCTGCCACGCCAGGAAGTCAGGTAGAATTAGCTGATGCTATTAAGGATGAACCTAAATTTGAAGAGGAAAAGAAAAAAGATCCCGTTGTTGGCCGCGCATTAGATATAGCACTTCAGTTGGAGGGACTTTATCGTCATGCTTCAACTCATGCTGCTGGGATTGTTATCGGAGATCGTCCACTTTGGGAGCTTGTCCCGATGTATCGTGATCCTCGTTCTGATATGCCTGTTACACAATTTAACATGAAATATGTGGAACAGGCGGGGCTGGTAAAATTTGATTTTCTTGGATTAAAAACGCTTACTGTTTTGAAAATGGCAGTCGATTTTGTTGCCAGAAAGGGGATTAAAATAGATTTATCAAATATTCCTCTGAATGATGAAGCAACCTATGCTATGATGGCACGTGGTGAAACGGTTGGCGTGTTTCAGGTGGAAAGTTCTGGTATGCGCAAGGCGTTGATTGGAATGAAGCCAGACCGTATTGAAGATATTATTGCGCTGGTTGCACTTTATCGTCCAGGTCCAATGGAGAATATTCCAACCTATAATGCACGCAAACATGAGGAAGAGGAAATTGCTTCTATTCATCCTAAGATAGATCATCTGATTAAAGAAACACAAGGTGTTATTGTCTATCAAGAACAGGTGATGCAGATTGCTCAGGTTCTTGCTGGCTATTCGCTTGGAGAAGCTGATTTACTACGTCGTGCTATGGGGAAAAAAATTCATGCTGAAATGCAAAAACAGCGTACGCGTTTTATCAATGGAGCTGTTGCAGGTGGTGTGGATAAAGATCAAGCTGATATTATCTTTGATCTTTTAGCAAAATTTGCCGATTATGGTTTTAATAAATCGCACGCTGCTGCTTATGCAATTGTTTCTTACCAAACAGCTTATATGAAAGCAAACTATCCCGTTGAGTTTTTAGCTGCTTCAATGACATATGATATGACGAATACAGATAAGCTCAATGATTTTCGACGCGAAGCATTAAGGTTGGGTATTGAAGTTATTGCACCTTCTATACAAACATCTCATCGTGTTTTTGAGGTTGGTGATAACTGTATTTATTATTCTCTTGCTGCCATTAAAGGTGTGGGAGAAACTGTTGTAGATCATATTGTTTCTTGTCGTGGGAATAAGATTTTTAAGGATTTGGAAGATTTTTGTGCGCGTGTTGATCCTCGTATTGTTAATAAGCGTGCGATGGAAAGTTTAGTTTGTGCTGGTGCTTTTGATTGTTTTAACATTGCACGTGAGGTTTTATTAGCCAATCTTGGAACCCTTCATGCGCGTGCACTTCGTATTCTCGATGACAATTCTAGCGGGCAGGTTGATATATTTGGAATGGCAGGCGGATTAAAAGAACCATTGATTTTATCGCAAACAACCCCTTGGTTGCCGGCTGAGAAACTTTATCGAGAATTTCAAGCTATAGGTTTTTACTTTTCTGCGCATCCTTTGGAGGAGTATCAAGCTATTCTGGACAAAAAACGCATTCAGACTTGGGGTAATTTTGCCAATGCCGTTAAAGGAGGAGCAACAGCTGCACGGCTTGCTGGAACTGTTGTGGCAAAAAGCGTGCGCAAAACAAAATCTGGTAAAAAAATGGGAATTATTCATTTTTCTGATACAAGTGGACAATATGAAGCAGTTCTCTTTTCTGAGGCACTCTCGGATTATGAAGAGATGCTAGAACCCGGAAAATCTTTTATTATTACGGTGAGCGCAGAAAATCGTTCTGAAGGAGTTAGTTTGCGAATTGAAACAATTCAGTCTTTGGAAAATGAATCATTACAACAGCATAAAATGATGCGTCTTTTTATAAAAACAGTTGATATGCTTCCACAAATTGAACAAAATTTAAATCTTGGGGGGAATGGAGAGGTTGGGCTTATTTTAATTCAAGAGGATGGATTGCGAGAAGTCGAAATTGCGCTTCCTAAGCGATATAAGGTAAATTCACATGTCGCAAATGCTATGAAATTAATTCAGGGTGTTGTTGATGTAGAATTGAGTTAAAAAAAGATTAAAGATGGGAGCTGATTTTGAGTGGTGTTTTTGCTTTTAGGAGAGCTAAAAATTGAGCTTTTAAAATCGGATTGTAGATTTCGAAAAATATTGCTTTTATTTGAGTAAATTATGATATTTTTTTAGTGTCATAAAATTAAAAAAATCTCGTTCTTTCGTAATATTCAAAGTGCCGGAAGAATTTTATAAGTTTTTATCATTATTTTTTATAGAATTCATCGCATCATACATGTAAAGCCAATTGAGATCTGACATAATGCTCTCTGGTGTACGAATTTTCATCATGAGATTGCGTGCAATTGCTATGGGACCGGTTGCGTGATAGGCTAATCTATTGAAATCTGCGCGTTTTTTTACTGCTGCAATACGGGGGGTGCGTATTGTTTCGTAAAGCGAAAGTGCTTTCGTTAATGAAAAATCTTTCAATGAAAGTGCTTTTGCTAATGTGGCGGCATCTTCGATTGCCATAGCGGCACCTTGTGCTGCAAAAGGTAAGGCAGCATGTGCGCAATCGCCAACAAATACTTGTCTCTCTAAACCGATAAAACGATTTTGTTTCATTTGAAAGAGTGGCCAATAGCTCCATTCATCAATATGATCAAAGATTTCTAAGATTTTTGAATTCCAATCTTTAAAAAGAGATTTGAGTTTTTCTTTATCTCCTTTATGGGCCCATCCTTCTTTTGAATTTTCTCCATGCGTAATGGCGACAAAATTAAAAATTTTTTCTGACGATTGAATGGGGTAGACAACAAGATGATTTTTTGATCCCATCCAAGCCGTAATTGTCTTCATATTTTGCAATGAAGAACGAAAGTTTTGAGGAAGATTATCAGATGTTGTTGTTGCACGCCAAGCAATAAAGCCACTAAAATTTGCTTTTTCATGAAAAGGAGATTGTTGCCGTAATGTTGACCAAACGCCATCACATCCGATCAGGAGGGGCGTTGAATAAAGCTGTTCTGTTGCCGTATCTGTTTTTATTGTCGTGATTTTAATGTTGCTTGCAGATTGGGTAGAAGATACAATCGTTTCGCCTACTTTGTATTTGATCAAAGGATTTTCAATCACTGCATTATATAAAATTTTTTGTAAAGCCGCGCGGTGAATCGTCATATAAGGGGCTTTCCAATATTTTTCTGTTAGATTAATAAGATGAGCCCGTAGATGTATTTTTAAAGATAATCCATCTTTTAACTCAAGAAAATATGGGATTGTCGCGACTTCAGTGAGTTTGTTAAGAAGTTTCCAGCGAGCAAGAATAGATGTTGCATTTGGTGTCAGTTGAATACCAGCGCCTATCGTTTCAAGTTGCTTACACTTTTCGATAATGGTGCTTGCAATTCCTTTATGAGCGAGTGCTAAAGCAGTGCTTAAACCAGCAATCCCTCCTCCAACGATGATGGGTGATTGTTCCACAAATGATTTCATATTAAACAAGCAGAATTAAAAGAGGGGTTATTAAGAAAGCCAAAAAACGCAATTATAATAGCTTTTCTGGATGATATAAGCATCCTGTTGGGTTTGTTTGATCGTATGATAGCGAGGGAACATAACGATAAAGGGTTGAGCAGTAAGGGCAAATTTTCTCATCTGCTGCTCCCATATCGATAAAGATATGAGGATGATCGAATGGGTGTGTAGCGCCTACACACATAAATTCTTTCACACCAATTTCGATTGTTTTATATCCAAGGTCATTTTGGAAATGAGGAATATTGTGATCAGCCATGGCATACAAACTCCAGAATAAATTTTCTCATCAGCTATGATTGGGCTCTTCTATTTTATAGGCGTGAGTTTGTAATAAAGCGTATAATAATGCAAGATGCTTTTTAAGACAAATTTCTCTTCTTTTATGCTATATTAGAATAGTTGTCTTACTTTTAGTGCTTTGCGCATAGCAATAATTCCAAGTATTTTTAAATATTAAATGGAAAAATGATGAGGGAAGTTAGGCATTGATATATTATTATGATGATAACATATTATCAAATGTTATGTGAGATATTTCGTCAAGGATTTTAGAAAATATAAAAGAAAATTATTTAGGATATATGGAACAGAGGGTGGTAGATAAAATTTCTATATCGAATATAACAATGAAAAATCCGGTACGGTTTATTAATCGAGAGTTTTCATGGCTACAATTTAATAATCGTGTTTTGATGGAAGCGGCTAATTCGAAACATCCTTTATTAGAACGTCTACAATTTCTTTCTATTTCAGCTGCAAATCTTGATGAGTTTTTTATGGTTCGTGTTGCAGGACTAGCAGCTCAAATTCGTGCTCGCGTTACAGCGTGCAGTGCAGATGGGCACACTCCACAGGAACAACTTGATATTGTATTAGCTGAGATTTCAAAGCTGCAGGCTCACCAATTACGAGAATTGAATGTTTTACGTGATGAATTAAAAAAGAATGATATTGAAATTATTTGTTCTGATGATCTTTCAGAAATTGAAAAATCATGGCTTGAAAAATATTTTCTTGAGACAATTTTTCCTGTTTTAAAACCTTTACCTGTTGATTCTACTCATCCTTTTCCATTTATTCCTAATTTAGGGCTTTCTATTGGGCTTCAATTGTCTGGAGAAACTGATCAGAATTCACACACAGTGTTGTTGTCTATTTCAATGCTTTTAAGGCGTTTCGTTCTTCTTCCTCAAGAAGGTAATCATTTTCGTTTTATCGCATCTGAAGATGTTATTTGCCTTTTTATTAAACATGTATTTCCTAACTATGAGGTTAAAGGAATTGGTACATTTAGAATAATCCGAGATAGCGATATTGAAGTAGAAGAAGAAGCTGAGGATCTTGTTCATTTTTTTGAAACTGCTCTCAAAAGGCGGCGCCGTGGGCAGGTTATTCGAGTTGAGTTTGACGCAAAAATGCCAGAGAGTTTACGCCAATTTATAGCGAATAGTCTCGCTGTTCCTGATAATTGTATTAATGTCCTTGACGGATTTTTAGCGCTTAATACGGTATCAGAAATTGTTTCTATTCCCCGCGATGATCTTAAATTTATTCCTTATATTTCTCGTGTTCCAGAATGTATTCGTAAACATAAAGGGGATTGTTTTGCGGCTATTCGTGAAAATGATATCGTGATTCATCACCCCTATGAGACATTTGATGTTGTTGTCCAATTTTTACGTCAAGCTGCTTGCGATCCTGATGTTGTAGAAATAAAACAAACACTTTATCGTACATCAAATGATAGTCCAATTGTTGGCGCTTTGATTGAAGCAGCTGAACAGGGAAAGTCTGTGACTGCTTTGGTAGAACTTAAAGCACGTTTTGATGAGGAAGCAAATATTCGTTGGGCCAGGGATCTTGAATGTGCTGGGGTTCAAGTTATTTTTGGTTTTATTGCATTAAAAACGCATGCTAAGATGTCATTAGTTGTGAGACGTGAGGGAAAACGTCTTCGCTCTTATGTTCATCTTGGAACAGGAAATTATCATCCCATTAATGCTAAAACTTATACCGATCTTTCTTTTTTTTCCACGGATGATGATATCGCTCATGATGTTGCGTTATTATTCAATTATATTGCGCAATATGAGCGTCCAAATGAAACAATGAAGATTGCTTTTTCACCCTTAACACTGCGTGGTCGTATCTTAGAGCATATTGAGGGAGAAATTGTTCATGCACAACAGAGAAGGTTTGCTGCTATTTGGATGAAAGTTAATGCATTGGTTGATCCTGAAATTATTGATGCTTTATATCGTGCCAGTCAAGCAGGGGTGCAAATTGATTTGGTTGTGCGGGGGATATGTTGTTTACGTCCTGGTATTCTAGGAATTTCGGATAATATTCGTGTAAAATCAATTGTCGGGCGTTTTCTTGAACATAGTCGCATTTTTTGTTTTGGGAATGGTCAAGATTTGCCTAATGAAAATGCACTCGTTTACTTAGGCTCTGCTGATATGATGCCTCGTAACTTGGACTATCGTATTGAAATATTGGTTCCGGTTTTTAATAAAATAGTGCGTCAAAAAATTCTTTTACAGATTATGTTAGCTAATATCATTGATAATCAACAAAGCTTTGATATACTTAAGGATGGAACATCAAAACGTATTACACCGCAGATAGGTGAAAGTCTATTTAATGCGCAGGAGTATTTTATGGCCAATACAAGTTTTGCGGGGGAAAATGAGTCTTTTGAGTCTTCTGTTTCGCGCTTGGTTGCGTTGCATCGGCAACAAGCCGAAATACATAAAGACTAAAATCCAATGACATATAGAGATGCTCAAGGTCGGTTAAAAGGGCGTAAGCCTGTTGCTGTTATTGACATTGGCTCAAATTCTGTTCGGTTGGTTATTTATGAGGGGCTTGTTCGATCACCAACAGTTTTATTTAATGAAAAGATTCTTTGTGGTCTCGGTCATGGTGTGGCGAAAACAGGATTTTTAGAAGAAAAATCGATGAAAATGGCGTTGCAAACACTGAAACGGTTTCGTACGCTTTGTCGACAGATTGGGGCAGATGAGGTCTATACTTTAGCAACAGCAGCAGCACGAGATGCACAGAATGGCGTAGCATTTATTCAGCATGCTGAAGATATTTTGCAAAATAAAATATATCTTCTTTCAGGAAGTGAAGAAGCTATGTATTCAGCATATGGAGTTGTGTCTACTTTTTATCAACCAAAAGGTATTTCTGGGGATCTTGGTGGTGGAAGTCTTGAGCTGATTGATATTGATCATTCTGATGTTGGTGAAGGGATAACGCTCCCATTGGGTGGTTTAAGGCTACAGTATATGTCAAATAATGATAGTGCTGTAGCTACAAAAATTGTACATGAGCAATTTTATAAATCGTCTGTTGTTCGTGCTCGTAAAGGTATAGCACGTTATTTTTATGCAGTAGGGGGGACATGGCGTAATTTGGCAAAACTCCATATGGCAATGAAACACTATCGGCTCCCTGTTATGCATGGCTATGAAGTTGATGCTGTTGAAATGGAGAACTTTTTACGTCTTGTAGCACGTGGCAATATTGATAATATGAGAGGGATTGCAGCGGTTTCTCAGAACCGTCGAAAACTTTTATCTTATGGGGCAATAGTTCTTATTGAACTCATTCAGTGTATGGAGTTTGAAAAGATAATCTTTTCTGGTGCTGGCGTTCGTGAAGGTTTTCTTTATTCACGATTGCCGCAGGCGATTCGACTTTCAGATCCTCTCATTGCAGCATGCACAGAAATGGCTATTTTACGGGCACGTTCACCAAAACAAGCAGAAGAACTCATTGATTTTACGACGAATGCTTTTGAAGTTTTTGGAATTTCAGAAACCGAAAATGAATGCCGTTATCGTCAAGCCGCTTGTCTTCTTGCGGATATTGGTTGGCGTATACATCCAGATTATCGAGGCAATGAAGCAGCAAATCAAATAGCTTTAGGATCTTATCCAGGAATTTCTCATGAAGGGCGCCTTTATGCGGCGCTTGCTGTTTTTTTTCGCAATACGAGTTTATTGGTTGATAAAGAATCTCTTCCCATTTTTCAATTAGCAACTCAAAATATAATTGAAAAAGCACGTATTCTTGGCGAAACTATGCGTATTGCTCATCTTTTTAGTGCTTCTGTTGCAGGAATTTTACCTCATTTATTGTGGCATAAAAAAGCAGATCATATTATCCTGCAGATCCCAAAGAATTACGCTGGGTTATTAGGAGAACGTCCTCTTGGACGATTACAGAAGTTATCAAAAATAATAAAACAACCTCTCGCTTTTGAAATTTTTTGATTTTTTTCCTAATTTATTCGTGTTTTATGTCTTAATAATAGGGCCATTGACGAGGGATAAACTAGGTAGCCTATCATCATGAGCTGGACAATAGGACTTGTTCCATAACGCCCATGCTAGACACCACGCAAAGCATTTGTAATGCCTAAGCATTCATAAAAGAAAACATAATTTTTTTATTCTGTTACTTGCATCACAGGATGGATTTTTCACTTCATAAGCTTCATGTGAAAATGAAAAGTTTTGTCCATTTTTACGTGAAAAGGTTTTCTTTTTATGCTGTGTCGTTATAACGTTTCTGTTTAGCTTGCTCGATTATCTTCATAAGATTACGATTGTAACCAACGCGATAAAAAACAAGTTTTAAAGATTTTGGGAGAGATCCATTGGTTACATGACGCTGGAATGTTGAAATACTCATATGAAACAGTTTTGCACTTTCACGGTCTGTCAAAAGAATATCATTTCAGTCATTATAAAATCCTTTCACTATAAAAAATAGAAATAAATCACAACTATTTATTAACCATGATTTTCGAATCCTTTGAAAGGTGTTTAATTTATAAAAAACAGCGCTTTATCATATAATTTCTTATGTGAAACTTTATGAGTCTTATTGAGATGGAATGAGAGAATCTTACGATATTCGGAGGTCTAATTCAATATAAATAACGCTAGATTATCGTTAGAAATCAATATATTGCTTTTGTTAGGTATTTTAGTTGTTATGCTGGCTCGTTTTTGATTGTTAGATTGCAATCTTGGTAGTTTTTAATACGGATATGGTGACGTGAGGCATTATATCTTTGTTTGTTCCTATTTCTAGGCTGCTATTTTTGTAATGAATGCGCTTTTATTATCAGAACTTTTTTTTTCAAAACTTTTAAATAAGGAACTGTCTGTTTTTTTAGATTATTTTTAATGGGATTTCTATTTAATTGACCTGATAAAGATTTAGCTATCATTTTAATAAGAGTTTACTATTTAATTTTTTAACTTTGTCAGAAGTAGGCTTTATTTATCCTGTTTGCGTTGGCCTATAGGGCATACCAATTGATGTAGATAATGAGTAGCGTAATGGATTTTTCAAAATGAAAATGTAAATTAAAGCTGTTTTGTGCTTATTTTTCCATCGTTAAAGTAAAACCCTATCTGGCCCTTTAGAAGTTGTTCGGCTTTTTGTCCAAATATTTCATAGCGCCAGCCATTCATAGCGGGAATATTTTTCTTTATTCCTCCATTGGCAATTTTTTCTAAATCATTAGATGTTGCAATAATTTTAGGGGCAATGCTGTTTTCATTTGCAACAATTTTTAATAACACTTTGAGTAGATCGATAACAGCGGCTGTCGTATCATTGAGTGGATTATGTTTAGGAATGGGGGGTAAAGTAGAAAGATCCACCTCTAATCCTTCGTGGACAGCTTTGATTAATGATTGAGCAATTGAGAGTTTATCCCAGTTCTTATTAAGACTGCGCAACCGTTTTAATGCAGATTCATCTTTTGGTTGTTGGGTTGCTATTTCTATAAGACATTCATCTTTTATGATATGACGACGTGGCATATTGTATTTTCGTGCTTCACGTTCCCGCCAAGCTGCTATCTTTTGTAATACAGCAAGTTCACGTGGCTTTTTAATTTTTCCTTTCACTTTTTTCCATGCTTCATCTTCTGGCATATCATAGGTTTTAGGATTTAAAAGGATTGTTATTTCATCATCCATCCAGTGAGCTCGTTGATTTTTCTCTAACCTTTTTTTCAATAACAAGTAAACATCTCTTAAGTAAGTTACATCGGAAAGTGCATAGAGCAGTTGTTTTTCAGACAAAGGGCGGTAACTCCAGTCTGTAAAGCGGGAGGATTTATCAAGATGATGCCCTGTACAGCGTTGTACAATTTGATCATAGGAGATAGAATCACCAAATCCACAAATGGATCCTGCTATTTGCGTATCAAAGAGAGGGGAAGGAATAACACCTCCAAGATGATAAATTGTTTCAATATCTTGGCGCGCAGCATGAAAAACTTTTACAACTTTTTTATCGACCATAAGGTCAAAAAATGGTTGTAAATCAATATCTGGTGCTATGGGATCAATCAAAACTGTAACATCTGGTGAGGCGAGCTGTATTAAACACAGTTGAGGCCAAAAAGTTGTTTCGCGGATAAACTCAGTATCGACTGTTACAAAATTAGAGGTACGTAGAGCGTTAAGTGCAATTTCAAGATCTGTTGTTTGTGTAATAAGATTCATCATTTTATTATAATTCGATAAATTAAATTTGTCCTTTGTTGACTTTATTTTTGAGTTTTTATTCTCATATCTTGACAAATGGTTATTAAAAAGCGTTTGTAGCGCATGTGAATATTATAATCAAAGGCAAAAAACATGCATCGTTATCGCAGTCATCATTGTGCGGCTCTCCGTAGATGTGATGTAGGAACACAAGTTCGTCTTTCGGGGTGGGTTCATCGTGTTCGTGATCATGGAGGGATTCTTTTTGTGGATTTACGTGATCATTTTGGAATCACACAAATTGTTGCTGACCCTGCTTCACCAGCTTTTAAAGTTATTGAAAAAGTGCGTTCTGAATGGGTTATTCGTGTGGATGGGGAGGTATGTGCTCGTTCTGATGAGGTTATTAATGCAACGCTTCCAACAGGTGAGATTGAAATTTTTGCACAAGAGGTAGAAATTCTTTCAAAATCTGATGAGCTTCCTTTACCGGTTTTTGGTGAGCCTGATTATCCAGAAGATATTCGATTAAAATATCGTTTTCTTGATTTGCGTCGGGAGACTATGCACAAAAATATCATGCGTCGGACTGAAATTATTGTGGCTATGAGACGAGCTATGCAAAATAATGGTTTTACGGAATTTACGACGCCACTTTTGACAGCTTCATCGCCGGAAGGTGCACGTGATTTTTTGGTTCCAAGTCGTGTTCATCAGGGAAAATTTTATGCGCTACCGCAAGCACCACAGCAATATAAACAGTTATTGATGATGTCAGGTTTTGATCGTTATTTTCAGATTGCTCCATGTTTTAGAGATGAAGATCCAAGGGCCGACCGTCTTCCTGGTGAATTTTATCAATTAGATGTTGAAATGAGTTTTGTTGAGCAAGAAGATGTTTTAGCAACTATGGAACCTATTATGCGTTCTATTTTTGAAGAATTTGCAGATGGAAAGACTGTGACACAAAGCTTTCCTCGCATTTCCTATGATGAAGCAATGCGAAAATATGGTTCTGATAAGCCTGATCTGCGTAATCCGATCATTATGGAAGATGTTTCTCAGCATTTTTATAATTCTGGTTTCAAAGTCTTTGCTCAAATTTTAGCGAATGATGAGAATGCACAAGTGTGGGCTATTCCAGCTAAAACGGGTGGAAGTCGTGCTTTTTGTGATCGTATGAATGTATGGGCACAAGGCGAGGGGCAACCAGGGCTCGGCTATATTTTCTGGCGTGAAGAAGAAGGAAAATTTGAAGGAGCAGGGCCTATCGCCAAAAATATTGGTGAACAGAGGACTGAAGCAATCCGTATACAGCTTGGTCTTGAAAGTGGGGATGCCTGTTTTTTTGTAGCTGGCGATCCAAAAAAGTTTTCATCTTTTGCCGGAGCAGCACGCACAAGGGTAGGGGAAGAATTAGATCTTCTTGATAGAGATAGTTTCTCTTTGGCGTGGATTGTTGATTTTCCATTTTTTGAATGGAATGAAGATGAAAAAAAGATTGATTTTGGACATAATCCTTTTTCCATGCCTCAAGGGGGAGAAAATGCCCTTGCCTGCCAAGATCCTCTTACTATTAAAGCTTTTCAATATGATCTTGTTTGCAATGGTTATGAAATTGCATCAGGTGGAATTCGTAATCACTTACCAGAAATGATGCTTAAAGTTTTTGAACTTGTAGGACTTTCTAAGGAAGTTGTGAAAGATCGTTTCGGTGGTCTTTATCGTGCATTCCATTATGGGGCTCCGCCACATGGTGGCATGGCTGCGGGAATTGACCGCATTATTATGCTGTTACAAGGTGTTAAAAATTTGCGTGAAGTTGCTTTATTCCCTATGAACCAACAGGCGCTTGATCTTTTAATGAGCGCTCCGTCTGATGTTTCTCCTACACAATTACGTGATTTAGGAATCCGCATGGCTCCTACTCACAAAAATAGCTCATAAGTTGATAATGGATTGTTTTCGTCTTTTTCTACGTAGAGTGAAGTTTTGATGCCTTTCAAGAGTCAACGGTGTGTGCGTGTACTGTTTGTGAAATTTAGATAGGCAAAACGCTATTGTGTTGATTCTTTATGAGGCATTTTTATTCCTTGTTTCTATAGTGGCTTTTCCCCTTGTGATAGGTGAGGAAATAATTATAATTGCTTGATCATGAATAAATTAGAAATAAAAGAATTCTATAATATTCGGGAGCCTCATTTTAGTTAAAAAAAATTAATTATCTTTATATGTCAATATATTATTTATTTTTTATTGAAGTTTTTATAACGTTGTAGCAGAGAATTGTGTCTCTTCGTTTTTATGAGAATAATGTGGTTTTCCATTCTATGGACTTACTCTGAAAAGTTTAAATTTCATAAGCTTTGAACATTTTTTTGGTTTTTCGTAGAAAAACTGAATGGGGTTGTTATACAATTTATCTTTATAATAAAAGATGATGTTTGAAAGGTGCTTTTGTCATTTCAGAAAAGATGAAATAACTCTTTGTGGGCAGTTAAATTATCGTCGAATTTGACAAAGCTTTCAATAAATTACTTAGGACAAGGGGGAAGGACATGTATAAATTTTTCAAATTGATATAATTTTCTGTTCATGTTCTAATTGCAGCGTTTGTTTTTATGTAATTGACTTTTAATAAAAAAGTCGACTCATAGAAGATTTCATTAAATAAATCCTATAAAATAATTTCTTATTATTGTGGGAATTGTTGTTTTAATACTATGTCTGATAAAATGAATTTACCTTTTGATAAAGAACATATTGAACCAATAGAATTACGTTCTGCTTTACAGGAACGTTATTTGGCTTATGCACTTTCTACGATTACACACCGTGCATTGCCTGATGTACGTGATGGATTGAAGCCGGTCCACCGGCGGATTGTTCATGCGATGCGTCTTCTCAAACTAAATCCTGGACAGTCTTATGCGAAATGTGCGCGGATTGTTGGTGATGTCATGGGAAAATTTCATCCTCATGGGGATGCATCTATTTATGATGCCTTGGTGCGCTTGGCTCAAAGTTTTGCTGTTCGTTATCCGTTGGTTGATGGGCAAGGCAATTTTGGTAATATTGATGGTGATAATGCTGCTGCCATGCGTTATACGGAAGCACGTATGACTGAAGTGGCTGCATTGTTACTTGAAGGAATTAATGAGAATGCTATTGATTTTCGTTTAACCTATAATGAGGAAGATGAAGAGCCTGTTGTTTTACCAGGAGCTTTCCCTAATCTTTTAGCAAATGGTTCTTCTGGTATTGCTGTTGGTATGGCAACATCTATTCCCCCCCATAATGTTGCTGAGCTTTGTGATGCAGCACTCCATTTGATTGCGCATCCCGATGTAAATGATGAGGAATTAAATCAATTTGTTCTTGGTCCTGATTTTCCGACGGGGGGAATTTTAGTTGAACCTAAAAAAAGTATTGAGGAATCCTATCGTGTTGGGCGTGGATTCTTTCGCTTGCGTTCACGTTGGCATCAGGAATCTGGTAGCCGTGGTTCTTATGTGATTGTTGTAACTGAAATTCCCTATCAGATTCAAAAGTCACGTCTTATTGAAAAAACAGCAGAGTTATTGCTTGCACGCCGATTGCCAATGCTTGAGGATATCCAAGATGAATCAGCAGAAGATATCAGAATCGTGCTGGTTCCTAAAAATCGGTCGGTTGATCCGGAGCTCCTTATGGAGTCTCTTTTTAAATTGACTGACTTTGAAGTAAGATTTCCCCTTAATCTGAATGTTTTGTCTTTGGGAAAAATACCCAATGTCCTTTCTTTGCGAGAAAGTTTGCAGCAATGGCTTGAACATCGTCAAGAAGTGCTTATTCGTCGCTCTCATTATCGGCTTGATCAAATTGATAGCCGATTGGAAATTCTTCATGGATATCTTATTGCCTATTTAAATCTCGATGAGGTCATTCAGATTATTCGTGAAGAGGATGAACCGAAAAAGAAGCTGATTAATCGGTTTGAATTAACAGAAAATCAAGCTGAAGCTATTCTTAATATGCGCTTGCGTTCTTTGCGTAAGCTTGAGGAATTTGAAATTCGTAAAGAATTTGAAAGTTTGAAAGCTGAAAAAGAAAAGCTACAGAATTTGTTAGTTTCTCCTATAAAACAGTGGAAAATAATTTCAGAAGAAATCAAAAAAGTTCGAAACACTTTTGGTCCTGAAACACTCTTGGGGAAAAGACGTACGACGTTTGAAGAGGCACCAAGACATGATCTTGATGATATTCAACAAGCAATGATCGAAAAAGAACCGATTACTATTGTTATTTCTGAAAAGGGGTGGATGCGCGCTTTGAAGGGACATTTGACCGATTATAAAGCGCTTTCTTTTAAAGAAGGAGACAGTTTAAAGTTAGCATTTCCGGCATTTACAACCGACAAGATTGTGCTGATCAGTACGGGTGGAAAGTTTTTTGCTATTGGTGCAAATAGTTTACCTGGAGGGCGGGGACATGGTGAACCTATTCGTCTTTTAGTTGATATGGATGATGAGCACGATGTTCTCACAGCTTTTGTGCATCACGCCGAGGAAAAATTGCTCTTGGTTTCATCTCACGGTAATGGTTTTATTGTTTCTTCTGCAGAAGTGATCGCCAATACACGAAAAGGAAAGCAAGTGATGAATGTGAAAGCTCCTGATAAGGTAAAGCTTTGTGTTCCGGTAAATGGTGATCATGTGGCTGTAGTTGGTGAAAACCGTAAAATGCTTATTTTTTCTATTGAACAAATACCAGAAATGAATCGCGGTAAAGGTGTTCGTTTACAGCGTTATAAAGAAGGTGGTGTTGTTGATGCCAAGACTTTTAATTTATCAGAAGGCTTAAGTTGGCAAGATACAGCTGAACGAATCTTTAACCGTCAAGCTGATGATCTCATTGAATGGATGGGAATGCGTGCGGGCGTCGGGCGTTTGGTTCCAAGAGGATTTCCAAAATCAGGAAAATTTATCAATTAAATGTATTTTATAAATGGGAAAATTCCCTATGGTTTTATGATTATGTAAGATATTAATTTATAAAGATAATTTATTATTTTTTATATTGAACGAAAGACTTAAAGCGTAAGTTTTTCTCTTATTTCGATCTTGTTCAGGTTAAATCAATCAAAACTGTTTGTTTGCCTATCATGAGATGAGAGACCAGCCCGTCTTCATAAAAACTATTGAAGAAAAGAATAAAAATATTTTTTAATAAACCGTTTCACAGACAAGAGTTGTTGCAACAATAGGTATGTTTGTTTTTTTACATTATACCATTTATGGGTGCTGTCGTGAAATGATTTGATATTTCGAGAGCTGTATCTTTAAACAAACAATGTGAATGTTTAACACAAGAGTGTTCTATTTGAAGATGTTTTATTTTGTCTGATAGGTTTATCTTCTTATTGTTCAAGAGAGATGTTATTAATCTTTCGTAGTAATATTTATTCGTTAGGATTACTATGATATTGCCTAAAAAGATGACCACGTTCAGCCCATAAGACGAGAAGTATGGCAGTGAGACTCAGAAAGAAAAATCCTGCTGAGTTTGGGATGGTTGTTTCATCAAATTGTTGGGCAATAAAAAAGCTAAGTCCTGCACCGATAGATGTTTGAAGAAAGCCGGATACAGAAGAAGCTGTTCCAGCTATTTCTCCTACAGGTTCAAGAGCGAGTGTATTGAAATTAGCCATAATACCACCGCAGGTAAACATTAATATACAATATAACGTCATATAAAAAGGAAAAGGGATAACACCACCTGCTAAGATGGACCCAATAAACCAAATGCATGAAGTGGCACAAAAGAGCAAAAGCATAGTATGAGCAATACGCCGCATTCCAAGGAGTCCAACGAGTTGAGAGTTAAAGAATGATGATAGAGCTTGAAATGCAGCACCACCTGCAAAAGCAATAGGGAACCAAAGTCCTAGATTATAGATCCCTTCATATGTTTGTTGTGATGTATTAACGGCGGTAAAGATACAGCCTAAAATAATGGAAGTTGCAAGTGTATAGCAAAGTGTTGTACGATTGGTTATTACAATCCATAAGTTGTGTTTAACTGAAGAAAAGGAAAGAGAGCGTTGCGCATAAAGAGTTTCAGGCAAGCGCAGTTGAATCCAAATCATCAGTCCTAAACCAATCATTGCCATGAAAATAAAAATATATTGCCAATGTCCAAGCAGTAAAATGATCTGTCCTGTTGCGGGACCAATCATTGGTGCAACAAGAAAAACCATCATAACAATAGACATAACTTCTGCCATTTTTCGACCACTGTAAAGATCACGTACGACGGAAACTGTAAGAACTCGCATAGCAGCCCCTCCAATTCCTTGCAAGATACGTAAAATAAGTAAGAGAGAAAAATCAGTTACAAAGGCACAGCCAATCGCCGTAAATGAATAAAAAGCAAGCCCGAGAAGAATAAGTTTACGTCGTCCATACCTATCGCTTATTGGACCGAAAAATATTTGAGCAATACCATAGCTAATAAGATAACTCGAAATGATATAATGTTGATCATTTTCATTGAGAACATTTAAGCCGTCTAAAATATCGGGCATAGCTGGCAGCATAATATCAACAGCTATAGCGTTAATAGCCATGAGCGAAGCAATAAGAATAACAAATTCTTTATAGCCAATTTTGTTTCTAATCGCATCTCTATGCGTTTGTTCATCGACTGAATATGACATATGGCATCCTTGAAATAAAAATTTCGTCTGAAAACAGCTCTTTTTAAGAGTCTGAATAAAATGAAAGATACCTATGATTGATTACATGGAATATTTTTTTCTTTCAAAAGTTCCTGTAACTCATTGTTTTGAAACATCTCTTTAACAATATCACAGCCTCCGATAAATTCACCTTTGATATAAAGCTGTGGAATTGTTGGCCAATTTGAGTAATCTTTAATCCCTTGACGCAATTCGTTAGAAGTTAAGATATTAATCCCTTTATAATTCAATCCTAAATAATCAAGAATTTGAACAACTTGTCCTGAAAACCCGCATTGCGGAGCGTCAGGTGTTCCTTTCATGAATAAAATGACGTCGTTTGTTTTAATTTCGTTGTCAATAAAATCATGAACAGTGGTCATTTTTATCCCTCGATATTTCAGATTTTTATCAGTGTGTAATTTATATTCATACTGCTTTTAATCGTATTAAATGTGTGAATGCAAGAAGAAATTTTAGATTATTTTGGGACATTTGTTTGCAACATTAAGGCGTGAAGGTCATTTCCCATATTGCCTTTAAGGGCATCATAGACCATTTTATGTTGTTGAACACGGGTTTTACCACGAAAACTTTCAGAAATAACTTCTGCAGCATAATGTTCCCCATCTCCAGCAAGATCACGAATTGTTACAGTAGCATCAGGAATGCCTTCACGAATAAGCGTTTCAATTGCATGAGCACTCATTGCCATCATTATTCTCCTATGTTGTTCATTTTTTTATAAAGGCTGTTTAAGAGAAAAAACAATTTTTATTCTTCACCCATAAATTGTGGAAACCAGTTTTCATAGGCTTTTGTGAGTTTGTCTATAGAAAGTTTTAGTATTCCATCTATATCAAGTGCATCACCTGCAACTTGACCTAGCTCTGTTAAAGAAACTGCACTTATTTGTGCGAGCTCTTTAAGACTATTAAGAGAGTGAGGTTTGACGGCTAAAAGATAACGTCCTTGGTCTTCTCCAAAAAGTTCTGCATGATGGGGTGATTTATTGCTTAATTTTACTTTGATTCCTTTACCTGCTTTAATGACCATTTCAGCAAGTGCTATCGCTAATCCTCCGTCAGAAAGGTCATGGGCGGCGTGAATAAAACCACGATGTATGACATCTCGAACAAATTGACCATGCTTTTTTTCAAGTTGTAAATCTACAGGGGGGGGGGGCTGCATCAATATTTAAAATGTTACGTGCATAGATTGATTGTCCTAAATGGGAGCCGCAATTTCCTACTAAAACAAGAATATCTCCATTTTGCATACCACTTATTGTTACCATTTTAGACCAATCATTAAGAAGGCCTACCCCAGCAATTGTGGGGGTTGGAAGAATGGCTTCCCCATTTGTTTCGTTGTAAAGAGAAACATTGCCTGAAACGATAGGAAAATCAAGGATTCTACAAGCTTCTCCTATACCTTTAATAGCAAAAACCAGCTGTCCCATAATTTCAGGTTTTTCAGGGTTACCAAAATTGAGATTATCTGTAGCAGCCAGTGGTGTTGCACCTGTCGTACTAATGTTTCGCCAGCATTCTGCGACAGCTTGTTTCCCCCCTTCATAAGGGTCTGCTTCACAATAGCGAGGTGTTACATCAGAAGAAAAAGCAAGAGCACGTTTGCTGTTGTTTCCTACACGGATAACGCCTGCATCACCTCCTGGGCGAATAAGGCTATTTCCTTGGATAAGGGTATCATATTGTTCATAAACCCATCGCCGAGAACTTTGATCAGCAGAATTCAATAAGCTCAGAAGCGCATCACCAAGATTTTCAACTTTTTTGACGTCTTCTGCTTTCAAGGGTGTTTTTTTTGCCGGCTCACTCCAAGGACGATCATAAACAGGCGCTTCATCACCAAGCTCTTTGATGGGAAGATTGACAACTTCTTCCCCTTGATGAAATACACGAAAACGTAAATCATCGGTTGTTTTTCCAATGATAGAAAAATGTAGTCCCCACTTATGAAAAATTGCTTCTGCTTGCTTTTCTAGTTCTGGTTTAAGGACCATGAGCATACGCTCTTGACTTTCAGAAAGCATCATTTCATAGGCTGTCATGTTTTCTTCTCGAACAGGAACTGTATCAAGATTAAGCTGTATCCCCAGATTTCCTTTTGCTCCCATTTCAACGGCAGAAGAGGTGAGTCCTGCTGCCCCCATATCTTGAATAGCAACTACGGCTCCAAGTTCCATGAGCTCTAAACATGCTTCAAGGAGACATTTTTCTGTAAAAGGATCACCGACTTGAACGGTTGGACGTTTTTCACTGATTGAAGAATCAAATTCAGCAGAAGCCATTGTTGCTCCACCGACACCATCACGTCCTGTTTTTGCACCCAGATAAACAACAGGGAGTCCAATACCTTGTGCTTTAGAATAAAAAAGGGCGTCTGTCTTTGCAATACCGGCGACAAAAGCGTTAACAAGGATATTGCCATTATAACGCTCATCAAAATTTACTTCTCCACCAACCGTTGGAACACCAAAAGAATTGCTGTAACCACCTATTCCAGAAACAACACCAGAAACAAGATGGCGTGTTCGTGGGTGATCAGGAGCACCAAATCGCAATGCATTTATAGCAGCAACAGGACGGGCTCCCATTGTAAAGACATCACGTAAAATACCACCAACACCTGTCGCTGCACCTTGATAAGGTTCAATATAAGAAGGGTGGTTATGGCTTTCCATTTTGAAAACAACACATTGTCCTTCGCCAATATCGACAACACCAGCATTTTCACCAGGTCCTTGGATGACACATTTTCCTTCTGTCGGAAGAGTTTTTAGCCATTTTTTAGATGATTTATAGGAACAATGCTCGTTCCACATTGCAGAAAAAATTCCTAGTTCAGTAAATGTGGGTTCTCTACCGATTAACGTCAGGATACGTTGATATTCATCTTCTTTTAGCCCGTGTTGTGCAATGAGTTCTGGTGTAATAGTGATGTTATTGCAAGGCTTCATGAGTATTTATCCGTCAAATTAATCGAAATTTAGTATTTTTATTTTTTTACCTAGCAGCTTATATTATAAACAATAATGTTGTTTAATAATAAAAATATTTATAGACAGTAAGCTGAAGATTTTGTCCGTTTGTTTGGTGGGATTTAAGACTAAAAATGGTCTTAAATAATTATGTGTTTAGAAAATAATATCCATTGTTGTTTGTGAAGAGCTTTGTTTATAGATTTATGATGCGAGAAATGGTATAATTCTTTGTTTTTTTTAATTATGGAGCGCGAGTATTTTTGCAGCATTATCCATTTACTAACTCTAAAGCACTTTGAAAAAGTAAACGACCGTCAGTACCTCCGTGGGCGGGTTCAATAAAGTTTTCAGGGTGGGGCATCATACCAAGAATATTACCAGCTTTATTAACAATACCAGCAATATCTTTCATTGAGCCGTTCGGGTTTGTATTTTCTGCATAGCGAAAAACAATTTGTTCATTGTCTTCCATTTGTTTCAATGTTTCACTATTAACAAAATAATTTCCGTCATGATGGGCAACAGGACAACGAATAATTTGTCCTTTAGAATAATATCGAGAAAATTTTGTCTTGGCGTTGACGACTTCAAGCTTGATTTCACGACAAACAAATTTTAAAGAAGCGTTACGCATTAAAGTACCGGGTAATAATCCTGCTTCCAACAAAATTTGAAATCCATTACAGATACCTATAATTGTCGTACCTTCTTGTGCTTTTTCACGAATGGCTTTTAAGACGGGAGTTCGCGCTCCAATCGCACCACATCTTAAGTAGTCGCCATAGGAAAAACCACCAGGAATAATAATAACATCTACATCTGGAATTGTTGTTTCTGTTTGCCAAATTTTTAGTGGCTCAACTCCCGTTATATGATGTAATGCTGCAACCATATCTCGATCACGATTTAATCCAGGAAGTTGAATGATGGCAGTTTTCATGAGCATTTCACTTAAAAAAGTTCGATTGTATAATTTTCAATGACAGTATTTGCGAGTAACTCTTCACACATTTGTTCAAGTTTTTTCTTTGCGGTTTCAGAAGGTAGTTCATCAAGAACAATATCAAAAACCTTTCCTTGACGAATGGATTGAATGCCTTCGAAAGCTAAACTTTTTAAAGCACCGACAATTGCTTCTCCTTGTGGATCAAGAACGCTTTCTCTTAAAGTAACTGTAATGCGTGCTTTCATTTTTTGCTTCCTGCTTTTTAAAAGAACCTCTCCTTTGAAGAGGGGTGTTTGTATAAGGTGATGTTTTTTACCTTGTTTTTACTTTACGAGAACGGGACCACTTGGTCGTGTTGGTTCGTTTTCATTCATAATACCAAGACGTTTGGCAACTTCTTGATAGGCATTAATAAGCCCTCCCATATCACGACGAAAACGGTCTTTATCCATTTTTTCTTGTGTGTGCATATCCCATAGTCGTGCAGAATCAGGAGAGATTTCATCAGCAAGAACAATGCGCATTGTTTCATCTTCCCACAGGCGACCAAATTCCATTTTAAAATCAATTAATTGGATGTTAACACCGGCAAAAAGCCCAGAAAGAAAATCATTAATACGAATTGAAAGTTGCATGATATCTTCTATCTCTTGTGGGACAGCCCACCCAAAAGCTGTGATATGTTCTTCCGTTACCATAGGATCATCGAGAGAATCATTTTTATAGTAGAATTCAATGATGGATTGCGGAAGCGGGGTTCCTTCTTCCAGTCCTAAACGCTTAGCAAGAGAGCCGGCAGCAACATTGCGAACAACAACTTCCAATGGAATGATTTCCACCGCTTTAATAAGCTGTTCGCGCATGTTTATACGTTTGATAAAATGTGTTGGGATGCCCAAACGTCCAAGATGGCCAAAAATATGTTCCGAAATTCGGTTGTTTAAAACCCCCTTTCCGTCGATAATTTCATGTTTTTTTGCATTAAAGGCAGTTGCATCATCTTTAAAAAATTGAATATAAGTCCCTGGTTCAGGTCCTTCATATAAAATTTTAGCCTTGCCTTCATAAATACGGTGGCGACGATTCATCATGATTCTCTATTTATCTTGAGAGGTTTTTAATAACATTGATAAATGATACTATCCTAATTGATAGAATTTCTCAATGATATTGCTATGATACTTTTATAATTTTTATCATTACACGTTTACCCAAAGGTGAAGATACATAAGCGATGAGAAAGAAGATCACCTCTTTTGGATCAAATTTTTGCAAGAAAGTGAGAGAGGACCATAAGCCCTTCAGGCCAAGGTCCGTGTCCGGATTCTGCGTTAATATGGCCAGAATACCCAGCATCAACAAAGAGTGATCCCCAATCATTGGCAATTTTTTCTGCTACTGAAAATTGACAAAACTCATCGTTGCGACTGGCTATGACAATAGAAGGAAAAGGAAGCTTTTGGCGATGATAGGGGCCAAATGTCATTAAATGTTTGGGACGTATTTTTTCATTGGCGACATCTGGAGGTGCAACAAAGAAAGCGCCACAAATTTTTTCTGTATTTTGTACAGTTGCATGAATAACACTGGGAACTCCTAATGAATGAGCAATAAGCATAACAGGCCTTTGAGCTTTTGCGATGGCGGTTTTAACTTTGTTAACCCACTCTTCACAAACAGGCTTTGACCAATGGAGTTGTTCAATGCGGCTGGCTGTCGACAATTTTTTTTCCCAGCGTGTTTGCCAATGATCTGGACCAGATCCTTTGTAGCCAGGAACAATAAGAATATCGAGTTGATTTGCTTTCATGAATTGTTTTTCTTTGTTACAACAGATTTTTGATCATAGGTTGAATGGATTTTGGTTTTCTATGTCACTTTATTGTTCTTCAAAAACACGTTTAAAAATCGTATTGATATGTTTGGTGTGGTAAGAAAGATCAAATTTTTCGCGAAGTTCTTCTTCACTTAAAGCTTTGGTAACATCTTTGTCGTTGAGGAGTTCTTCTAAAAAATCTTTTCCTTGTTCCCAAACTTTCATCGCATTTCGTTGTACAATCCGATAAGAATCTTCACGACTAATCCCTACTTGTGTGAGTGCTAAAAGAACCCGTTGTGAGTGAACAAGACCGCGGAATTTATTGAGATTTTTTTGCATATTTTCTGGATAGACAATGAGATTTTCAATGACAGATGTGAGGCGAGAAAGAGCAAAATCAAGTGTAATAGTCGCATCTGGAGCAATATAACGCTCAACAGATGAATGGGAAATATCACGTTCATGCCAAAGAGCTACATTTTCCATGGCTGGGAGTGCAAATGCACGTACCATACGGGCTAATCCAGTTAAATTTTCTGTTAAAACTGGATTACGTTTATGAGGCATTGCCGATGAACCTTTTTGCCCAGGTGAGAAATGTTCCTCTGCTTCAAGAACTTCTGTTCGTTGTAAGTGGCGTATTTCTATTGCTAGCCTTTCAATAGAGGAAGCAATAACACCAAGTGTTGCAAAAAACATAGCATGACGATCTCTTGGTATTACTTGGGTGGAAACCGGTTCAGCACGCATCTTCAAGGCTTTTGCTACATGTTCTTCAACGCGTGGATCGATATTAGCAAAAGTTCCTACAGCTCCTGAAATCGCGCAAGTAGAAATTTCTTCTCGTGCAGCAAGAAGACGTTTGCGACAACGGGAAAATTCAGCGTATGCAAGAGCAAACTTGATTCCAAATGTTGTCGGTTCAGCATGAATGCCATGACTCCGCCCAATGGTGATTGTCTCTTTATGCTCAAAAGCACGTCTTTTTAATGCTTCAAGAAGTTGATCTATATCCTCTAGCAAAATATCACTCGCACGCATCAATTGAATGTTCAGCGTTGTATCGAGAACATCAGATGATGTCATGCCTTGGTGGATAAAACGTGCCTCTGGTCCAATGAATTCAGCTAGGTGGGTTAGAAATGCGATAACATCATGTTTGGTAATTGCTTCAATTTCATCAATGCGATTGACATCAAATTTAGCTGCTGCCCCTTTTTCCCAAATGACTTTGGCGGCTTCTTTCGGAATAATCCCTAAGTGAGCAAGGGCATCACAGGCATGGGCTTCAATTTCAAACCAAATACGATATTTTGTTTCGGGAGACCAAATTGTTACCATTGCAGGGCGGGAATAACGTGCGATCATCATTTTTTTCCTTGTTGTGAGAGGATTGCGGCTTGGCGCAATGCACTAATACGTGTTTTGTAAAGCTCTTTATTTCCATCTTTATAAATTGCAGAGCCTGCGACAAATACATTTGCACCAGCTTTTGCAGCTATCCCAATTGTATCAACGGTGATACCACCATCAACTTCAAGATCAATAGGGCGGTTTGCAATCATGTTTTTAACGCGCTTAATTTTATTTTTTATTTCTGGAATAAAACTTTGTCCACCAAAACCGGGATTGACCGTCATGATGAGAATGAGATCTAATTGATCAAGCAAATATTCAAGTACATGTTCAGGGGTGCTTGGATTGAGTGCGATTCCTGCTTTTTTCCCCATTTTTTTGATTGTTTGTAATGAACGATGAAGATGTGGACCTGCTTCAGCATGAATAGTTATAATATCTGAACCTGCTTTTGCAAAAGCTTCTAAATAAGGGTCTACTGGTGCGATCATCAGGTGGACATCAAATATTGCTTTTGTTAATGGGCGTAGAGCTTTGACGATTTCAGGACCAAAGGTGATGTTAGGAACAAAGTGCCCATCCATAATATCAAGATGAAGCCAATCTGCACCAGCATCAACAACATCTAACATTTCTTGTCCAAGTTTAGAAAAATCAGAAGCCAAGAGAGAAGGCGAAATGAGATGAGAATGGGGCATTAAAATCTCCTTAGATTGGCAGTTTTTATCATATCGCTGTGTATACACAAATATTTTTTGTGTTATGACGGAAAAGAAAAAATATGTATTATAGGTCTTTTTATGGAAAGATTGCTTGAAATTTTAAAGCTTTATAAGTGAAAGATATGTCGAATCATAAAACATATTTGATGCCTGAACTTCAACATAAACATACTATTGCGGTTTCTTCTCAAGAATATCGAGATGCCATGAGTCTTTTTGCAGGAGCTGTGCATATTGTGACAACAAATGGTATTAAGGGAAGACGTGGGGTGACTGTTTCGGCGTGTTGTTCTTTATCTGATGATCCTCCAACCCTTCTTGTTTGTCTCATGCGTCATAATTTAAAGAATCAGGTGTTTATGGAGAATGGAAATTTTTGTGTTAATAGCTTGGCAGGAAAACATCGCTCATTAGCGGATGTTTTTTCGAGGCGTTGCAATTCTACACAAAATGAGCGTTTTGATGTTGCTCAATGGGGAGCTTTGCAAACGGGGGCGCCTAGTCTTTCAGACGCTCTAGCGTCGTTTGATTGTCGTTTGATTTGTTGGCACGAACACGCAACCCATTGTGTTTTGATTGGTGAGGTTGTTGCAATCAACTGTAATAAAGAAAAAGATGCTTTGATGTATTTGAAACGTGAATATCACACTTTGCCTTTATAAAGATTTTATTTTTTGCATTGATGAAATGATTTATTGTTGCTTCATTTAGATTTTAAACAATGTAGAGAGTAGGGGAGGGATGGCTCTGATATCTGATTTCCTTCTTTTTAAAGTTTTTCAATAAGCGAGAAAAATGATTCTGGATGAGATTTGATCAAGAATTCAATCTACATAAAAAAGCGATCAAACCTAAACAGTGCATTTAGATATATTCGTCGATTGTTATGAAAAAACATTTTACTCTTGTGTTGATGGGTATTGCACAATATATAGACCGCACATAGCATATGTGGAGGTTTTTTATTGCATGAGCGAAGAGATTGATGGTCAATATCGCCCTAGTGAAGATGAGCCTTTTATGAATGAGCGGCAAAAGGCGTATTTTCGTGCTAAATTGGTTTCTTGGAAGAATGATATATTAAAAGAAGCTCGTGAGACTTTGGAAAATTTGCAGGAAGAGAATGTTGGTCAGCCCGATTTGACTGATCGGGCTTCTTGTGAAACTGATCGTACAATCGAATTACGTGCTCGTGATCGTCAGAGGAAACTTATTTCAAAAATAGATGCTGCTTTAGAGCGCATTGATAATGGGACATACGGTTTTTGTGAAGAAACCGGCGAACCCATTAGTATCAAGCGTCTTGAGGCTCGGCCGATAGCCGTTTTGTCATTGGAAGCGCAAGAACGTCACGAACGACGTGAAAGAGTTTATCGCGATGATTAAGGTTATTGAGATGATAAACAAATGAAATTCGTGGTGATGAAATTGTATATTTTTATTTTTGAGGGGTAGGAATGAATAAAGATGGTTCTTGCCGCCCCTCAATTTCGGCGGTGATGGCTGAATCTTTTACCGCTTGATTCGTAAAAGGAGAGGGATTTTTATCCGATACATCGTTTCTTTCTGGAGGAGCGGAATTTAGATGTGTGTCTGTTTCTCTTTTTTGTATTTTTGATGTACCAGTAATATCGGATTCTACAACCACATCTGTTAATCCGCCAATAAGGAGCAAATGTTCTTTATTATCGCAACGGACTAAAACAAGGCGGCGTGCTCGATCTATAGAAATTACTTCACATAATGCTAATCGTGATAGACTTTTTTTTCTATTAATGCTGTATCTTCCTGTACTTAAGCGACGTAAAAACACGATAATTACGGTAATAGCTGCGATTGTTATTATAAAAAGCAAAAAGCTTATCGTTATGTTTGCAGCAGATACACCTATCTGCTCTGATAACCAGATATACATAGATCTTCTCCCATTTTGGATGGAAATATTATTTTTTATTGAGATAAATTTATAAACATACCCTCAAAAGATTCACTTATAATGTAAGAAATAAACTTTTGAATATTAAGCGAGTTTATCTTAGATAATATCATAGTATATACTTTATAACAACATAACAACGAATATAAAGGAAGTTTGTGACATAAGAAATAGCTATAAGCTAAGGCAAAGAGAGATGGATAAAGATTTTGAGAATAATGAAAGATCAGCGTCTTCGTTTCACCGGAGAGTTGTGATTTTTGGTGTTGTTTTTGTATTAGGTTTTCTTTTCATTGTGGGTATTTTAGGTTTTTTTTATCCACAAAACTATTTGCAACAGGCGATATCAATATCTTTTTTGATTCTAGCAATGATCGGTGTTGCAACACTCGTTTTGTGTGGAATGGGAATTTTAAGATATCATGTGTGGTCGCATGAAGATTTTGATTTTAGCATCTTTAATAGGAGCGATGATGCAATTGTAATCTCTGATCTTTCTGGTTTTGTTTATTATTCTAATCAAAACTATCGAAAAATTCTGACCTATAAGCCTGAAGTGTCTTGTTATAGGGTTATTGCAGATCTGCCAGGAGCTGGTGCACTCTCGTACCGCTTAAAGGTTGCAGCCTGTAATAATCTTGCAGCGCAAGAGGAATTAAGAGTAGAACAGCCAATTTTTACCGATTCTACACCCAAAAAAGCTGTTTGGTATAATATTTCCGTTCAACCTATCACAAAACAGAAAAAAAAGCTTTTATTTTGGCGTATTACTGATATTTCGCACTTACAACAAACGCGAGAAGTTTTTTTCTCGAACCTTCAAGAGGCTATCAATCACTTGGATCAAGCTTCTATTGGTTTTGTATCCGTTAATAGACAAGGAACTATTCTTTATGCCAATGCGACTTTTGCAGAATGGTTTTCAATTGATTTAGCGAATTTCTCAATTGGTCAACATAATTTTGATTCGTTATTTGATAGCGTTGGCGCTAAGAGCTCATGGAGTGATATCTGTTTACAAACCAACAGATATCAAAGTTCAGGTTACTCTTTACCTTATAGGTTTTCGTTATGTTTAAATTCACACACGACTTGTGAGAAAATATTCCATTGTCTTATATCTGTTTCTTCTCTCTTAGAAGAGGAAGCCATTTATCGTGTTGTGATCATTCCACAACAAATACAAAAAGAAGAGGATGATCAATTAAAATTACCCAGTATATTAGGAGAATATTTTGATGCGAGTCCTTTTGCAATAGCTGTGGTGGATCATGCAGGGCAATTGGTTCATATGAATAAAGCTTTTTCATCACTCACGGGATGTATGGACAAAGCTGTCAATTTTTATGATGTTATTTCTCGTCGTGATTGTGTGCAGTTAGAGCGTTCTTTTCAGAGAATTGCGACAAATGAAAATTATTTTGTTTCTCTAGAAACTGTTTTAGAAAAAAATGAAGAATGCCATTTACGGCTCCATATTATGTCTGTACCGCCCTATCACGGTGATGCATTGCAAGATTTGCTTATTATCTCTGTGATTGAAACAACCGAACAAAAAACTCTTGAAGATAAAATGATGCAAAGTCAGAAGATGCAAGCTGTAGGACAATTGGCTGGCGGCATTGCTCATGATTTTAATAATGTTTTAACAGCAATTTTAATGTCGTGTGATCTTCTTTTAAATACGCATCGTAGTTCTGATCCTGCTCATGCTGATCTGATCAATATTAAAAACAATGCTAATCGTGCAGCTGCTCTTGTCCAGCAATTATTAGCTTTTTCTAGAAAGCAAACACTTCGACCTGAAGAAGTTGATTTTACTGATTTTTTATCAGATATCCGCAATCTTATTTTACCACTTTTGGGGAATAATATTCAGTTAAAAATTATCCATGGAAGAGATTTGTGGAGCGTTGAAGTTGATCAAGCATCTTTTCAGCGTGTTATTATGAATTTGGTTATTAATGCGCGTGATGCCATGTTAGATGGAGGTATTGTTACGATTGCGACTAATAATATTACAAAGCAACAAAGTGCTGAATTTAATCATCTTGGATTAGCAATTGGCGAGTATGTGCAATTGACTATTTCAGATACAGGGGCTGGTATATCTGCTGCTATACAAGAAAAAATGTTTGAGCCATTTTTTACAACAAAAGAAGTTGGAAAAGGAACAGGACTTGGTTTATCAATGGTTTATGGAATTGTCAAGCAGAGCGGTGGGTATATTTATTGTGAAAGTAAAGAAGGTGAAGGAGCAACATTTCATATTTTTCTTCCCCGTTATATCCCCAATATAAAAGGAGAAATTTCTCAAAAGATTGAAAAAGATGAAGAGAAAGATAAAAATATAGACTTAACAGGATCTGCGACTGTTTTATTGGTTGAAGATGAAGATGCGGTCAGAATGGGGGGGGTAAGAGCTCTTCAAATGAGAGGATATACGGTTTTAGAGGCAGCAAGTGGGGTGGAAGCACTCTCTATTCTTGAGGAACAAAAAGGAGATGTTGATATTATTGTTTCCGATGTGGTGATGCCAGAAATGGATGGGCCCACTTTATTGAAGGAAGTCTGTAAAAACTATCCTGGTATCAAATTTCTTTTCGTTTCTGGATATGCAAAAGATGCTTTTGCTAAAAATCTTCCACAAGATGCTGTTTTTGGTTTTTTATCTAAACCTTTTACACTCAAACAGTTAGCTGTAACAGTTAAAGAAACACTTTCATCATGAGTAAAAATTTATGCAGTAGAAAAATTGCGTATTTTAAGATTTTTTAGGCTAAATACCAGAGCATTTTGATAAATAGTGTTTATGATAATGTCATAGAACTGAATAAAGAAGAATTTTGAAAATGAACTAAAATTCAAAAAAATCATATGTTTTGTGCAAAAATTTATGAAGAGATGGACTCTATTATGTCAACATTTCATAGAGATTTTCAATTGTAGATACTGAGCAAAAACTATGTGTAAAGCATTGAAATATGCTGATTAATAGATTGTTGATACACTCAAAGAGATAAAAGCTGTTGTTGCGTATCTATCATTTTGCTCTTTCCTTCAATAAATGCTTTTAAGGCTTCGGGATAGAGTTTATGCTCTGCTTTAAGAACTCTTTGTGCTAAGCACTCAGCAGTATCATGGGGATAGACTGGAACGGCTGCTTGGGCAAGGATTTTTCCTGCATCCATGTCTTCTGTAACAAGATGAACAGTGCAACCCGTGATTTTTACACCTGCTTGTAAAGCTTTTTCATGTGTGTTTAAGCCTTTAAATGAAGGCAAAAGAGAAGGATGAATGTTTAAAATTCGTCCTTCATAAAGTTTTACAAAACGTGGTGAGATAAGGCGCATATACCCTGCAAAGCAGAGAAAATCCGGTTTATATTGATTTAAAATTGTAAAAATATTTTCTTCATGCTCTTCTTTTGTTTTGTAAATTTTACGATCAACAATATGAATAGGTAAGTTATGGTTTTGCGCCTTTTCAATACCGTTTGCATGCGGATTATCGCAAATAACCGCGACGATTTCAGCAGGATATTCCGTTTGTTGACTAGCTTGAGCAAGGGCGACCATATTGGACCCATTACCAGAAATGAAAACGACGATTTGTTTTTTCATAAATGCAGTACCCCTTTATAAAGTATTCCTTTATTTTGATCTTGGCATTTTGTTAAAATGCCAAGGGGAGTTACAGTCTCTCCTTTTCTTTCAAGAGCTTGTGTAATTGTTTCAGCTGCATGCTGTGCTACGATAATGATCATGCCAATACCACAATTAAATGTTCTTAACATTTCTGTTTCTTCTATTTTACCTTGTTTGGCAATCCATGAAAATACTGCTGGAACATTGATGCTAGAAAGATTAATTTCAGCGCAGAGAGAGGATGGAAGGACACGTGGAATATTTTCAGGAAAGCCTCCACCCGTAATATGAGCAAGAGCTTTAATCCCTTCATATTTTCGCATGATGGGAAGAAGCGATTTTACATAAATGCGTGTTGGTGTAAGAAGTGCTATACCAAGGCTGTTTTCGGGGGAAAAAGGGGCAGGGTCATTCCATTTGAGATAATTTTGCTGGATGATTCGTCGAACAAGCGAAAAGCCATTGGAATGAATTCCAGAGGAGCTTAGACCTAATATAACATCACCTTCTATCAAATCTTTTGAAGGGAGTAGCTTGCTGCGTTCGCATGCTCCTACAGCAAAACCGGCTAGATCATAATCTCCCTCTGCATACATTCCTGGCATTTCTGCAGTTTCTCCTCCAATAAGAGCAGCACCGGCTTGTTTACATCCTTCTGCAATACCAGAAACAATCGCAGCACCTTGTTCAGGGTCGAGCTTTCCAGTTGCAAAATAATCCAGAAAAAAGAGAGGTTCAGCTCCTTGTACGAGTAAATCATTGACACACATAGCTACAAGGTCAATACCTACAGTGTTATGGTGCCCCACTTCAATGGCAATTTTTAATTTTGTTCCCACACCATCATTGGCTGCTACTAGGATAGGATCTGTAAAGCCAGCTGCTTTTAAATCAAAAAGGCCACCAAACCCGCCAATTTCTGCATCTGCTCCGGCTCGTTTTGTCGCGCGTATAAAAGGTTTGATTTTTTCTACCATAGCATTACCCATATCGATGTTTACACCGGCTTTTGCGTAGGTAAGACCAGCTTTTAATTTATCCCCAGCCTTGGATTTATTATTTGTAAGATCTTGATTGCTCATTGGAGCCTTCCTTTAATGGAAAATCAGGTTTTGATATTATGCAATGCCATGATAGAGTTCTCTCTGCAAGAGATATTGATAAGAAAATAAGCAACTTTTCTTGTACCTTATTTTGAAGTTGTTTATAATTTTTTGTGAAGATTTTTTTAGGATATTTTATGAGCAAGATATCAGATAATCACGGACAGTCTTCTTGGCAACTTATGAAAAAGAAAGTGAGTGAGAATACATCTCGTGATCGTTATAAGACTTATGTGCCAGCGTATACTCAATTACCGTTGCCGAATAATATGAAAAGGCAAATCTTTTTTTGGCTTGGTACGCTAATTTTTTTCATTCTTTTTATGTTTGTTTTTGGATCGATTTTGCTTCCTTTTGTGGCAGGGATTGTGTTGGCTTATTTTCTCAATCCCATTGTTCAATTACTTGAAAAGTTTGGTATTCGTCGTGTGTTTGGGACTGTCCTTATTACCTTATTTATTGTTATTACCTTTGTTGCTGCTTTAGTTATTTTGATTCCTGTTATTAGTTGGCAAATACAGCAATTTATGAGTGATGGTTTACCTGTTTATATTAATCGTATTCAAACCTTTTTTGTTGAGCATGATTTTGATTGGTTAAGGCGCTATTTTGGAAGTGATCCAAATGAATTACGGAATAATATTAAAGGATTTTTGGGAGAAGGTTCGGATTTTATCACGTCTCTTTTGAATTCACTTTTAAAGTCAGGAAAATCAATCGTTAATATCGTTAGCCTATTTGTTGTGGCACCTGTGGTGGCATTTTATATGTTATTAGATTGGCCACGTATGGTAACAGCAATCGATTCGTTAATACCGCGGGATCATCTGGAAACCGTTCGTAGTATTTTTCATGAAATGGATAGAGCTATTGCAGGCTTTGTTCGTGGACAAGGAACAGTTTGTCTCATATTGGGAGGCTATTATGCTATTGGTTTAACGATTGCAGGACTCAATTTTAGTCTTTTGATTGGTATGTTTATTGGTCTTATTAGCTTTGTTCCTTATATCGGCACAATGAGTGGTTTGGTCCTTTCTGTTGGTATTGCATGGGTCCAGTTTTATCCCAATAATTGGGGGGGAATCATTGTTGTGATGGCACTTTTTTTAATTGGTCAATTTATTGAAGGTTATATTCTTCAACCCAAGCTTGTAGGTTCATCAGTGGGATTACATCCCGTATGGTTGATGTTTTCACTTTTTGCTTTTTCTTCACTCTTTGGTTTTACTGGTATGCTTGTTGCTGTTCCTGCGGCAGCGGCTGTTGGCGTTTTAGTTCGTTTTGCTCTTCATACTTATCTGAGTTCTCAGATGTATTCGCGAAGCGGAAATTCGGAGCCGCTAAAATGAATGGGCGTGAAACGCAATTATCTTTAAATTTTCCTTATGATCCGATTTTTCAATTTGAGGATTTAGTGGTAACGGAAAGCAATCGTATGGCTTTTCAGCTTATTGATCACTGGCCCAATTGGAGCTTACCTATTGCAGTTTTGGTTGGTAAAGAAGGATCTGGAAAAACGCATTTTTCTAATATATGGCTCCAAAAAGCAGATGCTTTCAGGATTCAGCACAATGAACTTGATCAGGCTGTTACTATGGCTTCTTTAGGCAGATCATTTTTAATAGAGGATATTGATACAGGTGAAATCAATGAGACAGAACTTTTTCATTTAATTAACAGTATTAAGCAAACAAATCTTGATGCACGACAAGCTACTTTATTGATGACGGCACGAACACTTCCTTCCGCTTGGAATTTAACGTTAAATGATCTAAAAAGTCGTCTTAATTCGGTGATGTTCGTTGAAATTAATCAGCCTGATGATGCATTGTTAACAGCTGTTGCTTTTAAGCTTTTTTCCGATAGGCAACTTATTGTACATCCAGATACGGTTTATTATCTTGTAAGTCGTTGTGAACGTTCTTTATTTTCATTGAAGCGTGTTATTGATTCTGTTGATCAATTGGCATTACAAAGAAAAAGCAAAATAACACGTGCTGTTATTGCTGAAGTTTTGAATAGAAGAAATCCGTAAATACTCCTTATCATGGCTTACTTATTCTGTCCTTCTATTATCGTTTCAATATGTGGAAGACAAGTCATTTAAATTTTCTTCTTTTGAGATATCTATATAAGAGTAAAAAATAGTGTTTTTTACTCTTATCGTGTTTTTATTTTAAATAGCTTTGAGATTTTATTGTATGATGTTGAATTCTTACCATCTTCGCATTTGAAAATTTTTCTAAAAAGAGCGCTTTATTTTATTTATAATAAAACCTTTGTGCTTTGAAAAAATGTTTGTTGTTTATGGGTTTGGATTGTAGAAGATTCTAGAATTTTTAATAAAAGAATCCTTGGGAAGATAGAAAAAGAGGGGAAAAAAGCTTAATACAGCTGAGTTTTTTGGCTTATGTTTTCTTTGGGAAAGTTTTTCTATGATATTTAAGTCATTTTTTTCTAAAATTGTATCTGTGGAATGTGTTTTGATACAATGAGAGCTTGCTTAAAACAGGATAAAAATTATGAAATCCTTATAAAGAAATTCGTTATTTTTTAATATAGATTGGATTTTCTTACGGAAGTTATTTTCTACTATTTGTCAATAAATTTGTTATTGAGTAGGGGGAAAAATTAAAAAATGTGCTTTTTTGTAAAGAAATGCAACAAAATTAAAAAAAAGTGTGTTTTTCTCTTGCACTTCTGTTGTGAAAATTTTAGGAAATGTGCATCAAGTAAATGTAAATGGCGGAGCGTAGCGCAGCCTGGTAGCGCACCTGATTTGGGATCAGGGGGTCGTAGGTTCGAATCCTATCGCTCCGACCATATTTGATTGAGTGTGTGAGAATGACCCAATTGGGTACGTGTGGTGAGAAACTATCATCCAAGCGTTGTGTAATCTGAAGGAAAAAGGCATGATCGCACGTATTTATAGTCCTGCTAAGACAGCTATGCAGTCAGGTAAGGGGAATACAGGTTTTTGGATTCTAGAGTATGAGCCAATGAAAGCAAAAATGCTTGAACCTCTTATGGGCTACACGGCAACGTCTGATATGAATAATCAGGTAAAGATTCGATTTAATAGGAAGGAAGAAGCGATTGCTTTTGCACGTAAGAATGCTATCTCTTACCGTGTAGAAAAGAAACATACATCGATTCGACGTGCTATTTCTTATTCTGATAATTTTCGCAGTGATCGGCAGCATTCTTGGACACATTGAATTGAAGATGCTATTTTGAATTGAGAAAATAATCAGTTGGGTCCCGTAGCTCAGCTGGATAGAGCAACGGCCTTCTAAGCCGTGGGTCACAGGTTCGAATCCTGTCGGGATCACCATGTTTAAATGATATTTATAGGCTATAAAAAGTTAAAGAGTTTTCCTTTTATTCTATTAGCTTATTTTTCTGTATAATCCCGAACCTTTTTGATGTTTTTTGGTTTATTTTGTTGCTACACGTTTTCTGTTGACTGTTTTAGTATAAAATGATGCTGTTTTCTCTTTTTCAGTAAAAATTGCTTTTGATTACTGAAACTTGTGGCATTGCGTTTTCTTGCCGCGTGTTGCTACTACATTACATGCTTTAGGAAACAGATTGTAAAAATTCTTTTTTAAGAGATTCTTTTCATCTTTCTGAAAATGAATATTTTATTTCTTAGATTAGATTTAAGCATTGCTGCTAATGCTGGTGAAATTGCAAAAAAAAAACATCTATTGTAATTTTTTTATTTTTTATGAATAATATTATTATGTTTTTCAGCATGATCTTTAGTAAGATCGACTTTGATTATATACAAGGCATGATGGATTCGATTTAGAACAGTTTATGAAACATTGAAGAATAAAAACGATATCTGTTTATGATGAGAATTTACAGATGGCACAAGAGGTGGAAAATATCTTCTTGTCTTGGAAGCTGTGATTCATAACGAATTAATTCTTTATAGTTTTTTCGTATAAAAAGATGTTATATGTGCCGTCCAGATAAGATATTGTTTTTTTCAATGAGAGACACTTGCGGACAATTTAATTTAACATGATTGTCACTGTTTCTCAGGTAGGGTTATAGGTTTCATCAATGTTTAGGTTTTCTTAGTCTTATAGGTTTAAGAATGTATACTGTATATTTATATGAATGAAGATAGATTGTATCTTAGAGTTAAATTTTTAGATTTCATATTTACATTTTCAAATGTTTTTTCTTATTTCTTTAATAGTTTGTACATCATGTTAGAAGTATTTTAATATTGGATAACAATCACATTAAAATGTTATGTAGATGAGCTTTGAAGATCTAAACTCACACGGTTCAAGGTGATCATTATTTCAATAGGAATACAGTGTGAGGAGAATGCCATTTTACAGGCTTTATTTTAAGAGATATCTCTTAAAGCTCACTTCACGCTGGCGCTCGTGAATGGTACAATGATAAATCCATTGAGCTCCATCATCTTTACACTTATGATGAAATAAGCTGACATTATCATACACTTTGCCTATTTGTCAGCCTCCGATGTTGCAATAGATCTCAGCACTTGAGGCATTTATCGGCATTTTTGTGCTTTTTTATACAATTTTTACTTAATACTAATTCCTCTTATGACGTGTAAGAGAGACGGTTTTGTTTAATTCAATATAAATAGGTTTGAAATGAGAAAACATTACGATATTCGGATTTCTCATTCAACATGGCAAACAATAAAACATGATTATAAATCAAATGTATTTTTAGAATGAAAAAATTTGCTTTTATCGTGTTTTTTACTCTTTTTAATATTTTATTATAATCTGTAATTGGTAAACTCAAAATACAGCTCTAAGGTTAAGTGTTTTATATCTATCGAAGTGACTGTGGTTATATCTAACTGTTTGGACAACAAGTTGTATACCAATAGACATGAAAGAATTAAAAAAAACAGGGGATAGATCAGGAAACAAACAATATTTTTTAGAACGGAAGCCTATGCTTGTGGAAAGAATTTTAAAATCAAACTTCTAATCTGTTGCAAAATGAGGCTGTTATTACGTTTGTGATACTTTTAGATGGCTTCCCCTAAGAGGCGCTATCAGAACGTAAAAAATATTAGAAACACTCCGTAAAGTATGCCCTTTGTAGAGGCATGTTGCAAAATCTTATTTCCGAATCTTTATTTACGCATCCCGTACCTTGGAAGAATACGATAATTCGATAATTTATTTATACTATAAAGTTGAATGGTGGGCGTGACAGGCAAATAAAAAGCAAGTAAAATAAAATAGTTATGTCTAATATAAGGGAATAGGTGAATCTTGATTCTATTGAGTTTTTT
>NZ_JBHIOT010000018.1:0-2007 GCF_042195745.1 Bartonella sp. AP7XZML | reverse complement strand
AATCACTTTGTTTGAAGGAGAATGCCAAAAACCGTGTGTAAAATCAGTTTTAGCAATGACACCAGCAACTGCCGCACTTGCCGGCTGTTCTATGATCTTTCCATCACGATTCACCTTTACAAAAGGGTCAATAAGAATGACGCGTTTTGAATCAAAATCCTTTGCTGTGCTAAGGGCTGCTTCATCTGTTGTGTTTGGTGCATCAAGCACCACAATAGAACGCAGACGTTCAGCAATGCCAATCAGTTCTGCTGCGACGGGGTTGGCAGTTGCACCCGTTTCATTCTCTTCAATATTCACACTGGAAGGGCGCTGATGTGTAAAGCCTGGCGCAATCAGAATGCGTGGTGTTTGTCCTACAATGGATTGTGCTCCAATANGACAAGTGCCCCCACTTGCTTAAAAATAAGATCAAGAGCATTGGGTAATGTACCGCGTCGTTTGCCAGTTTTATCGAGTTTTGTGGCTTGTGAAAGAGAACCCGCTACCAAAACCGGTGTGCTGAGAGGGAATGCTTGTTCATCGGCATCGGGTGCTGTGCCAACAATCCCAATAACTGCCGATTGTTCCGCGCGAAGGGGGCGGGTGCCGTCGTCAACTTCAACGACTTCAACACCATGTAAAAAACCTGTTGCCATTTTATACTCCTTTAAAATATTGGCGAATGAAATGAAGGGATGATTGCTGTGTTTTAAGCGTCCAGCATTTATAGATGAAATTAACAAAAATATAGAAAGGTGCTTGACATTATTTCTGCAATGTGTATTTTCGAATCAGGTGCTTCAAAAACACCTTAAACCATAAGCGGATTGGTTACCGAAATAATCAGTCTTCTATACATTAAAGACTTTGACTCATTATATGCTACATGCGTATAATAATATTGTCGGGTGTGGTTACGCTATACAATACCCTTGCGGGGAAAGTGTAACGACGGACTTATGGCCGTGTTTTTGAGCACCCGGCACTCTTCTTAGAGTGTCAATCAAAAACATCTAACCATAAGGAATTCATTATGAATACTCTTATAGAAATTAGAGAACAGGTTATCGATCAGGAAACTGTTCAAACGGTAAACGCTCGTGATTTGCATGCGTTTTTAGAGATAAAAGCTCGCTTTAATGATTGGATTAAAAATCGCATTAAAGAATGTAAGTTTCAGGAAAATATAAACTTTATAACGCTTACTAAAAATTTAGTAAACGGTGGAAAGGTAAAAGAATACCACATTACCTTAGACATGGCTAAACACCTTTCAATGATAGAGCGTAATGATAAAGGGCATGAAGCGCGTCAATACTTTATCAAATGCGAACGGCTTTTGAAACAAGTAACAACACCACAAGTTGACTACTCTAAACCCGAAGCATTACTTGGCGTCTTGAATCACTTACAAAGTCAAATTGAGCAGAAAGATCATGTTATTGCCGAATTGGCTCCAAAAGCAGAGGCTTTGGAAGGTTTAAAACGCTCTGATGGGTTGTTTGGTCTTATCGAAGCAGCAAAGATGTTGGAGGTACGACCAAAGGATTTAACGGATTACTTGCGTAAACATGATTGGGTCTATCGACGAGCTCCAGGAGCACCTCTGTTGCCTTATCAGGACAAGATCAAGAAAGGATTCATGGATTGTCCTGCTATCACTATTCAAAGACCGGATGGTACAGAGAAAGTACTCCCTTCAACAAAAATCACATCCAGAGGATTGGCATGTTTGAGAGAACAAATCCATGGAGGTGTGCAATGAAGATAGATACCAATTTCTTGTGTGATTTATGGATGGCACTGTTTAAATTTTCCAATCATCGAAGCATTGGAGATGAAAATTGTAATGCTATAGTTGAAGTTATGGAATTGATAGAAAAGGTTTTGATTTTAAAACTTCAAGATGAGATGCCAAGCATGCTTAAAATCTTAACAGTTCTAACAGATTTTGGTGATTCAGAGTTACCGCATAGCATGGATTCTTTGTTGCGCGCTTATGAACCAAATTTCGAGAGCTCTATT
>NZ_JBHIOT010000017.1:0-1191 GCF_042195745.1 Bartonella sp. AP7XZML | reverse complement strand
GGTTTGGTCGATAAATTTGATTATGTCCTTTTCTTCTAAGAAAGGACCAGATTTAGCGAGATTTTGTTCTTCATTTTCGCACATCACTAAGAGAATTTCATCAGAATTTATAAACACTGGTTTATTCACAAATGCCTCCATACTGCCTATTGGCAAAAGTTATTTTCTAAGATATGGAGTGATTAATACGTTTTTCGTAACGATGTGTCAATAGCTAAAATACGAAAAACGTATTTTTATTTTTATAAATCTATTCGATTTTGTTTATTATCATTAATGTTAATGAGGTGCTTATGATAGAAAATATAAAAGAAAAACAGCTATCCATCATGCTAAATAAATTAACCGAATGTGAAAAAAAAGCTTTTATGAATTTCTTGCTGCGAGCAGAGATTTTAAAAGATCCTCGACAATCTTCTTTTCAGAATCATTCGCTTGTGAATATAAGTAAAGAAAATCATCAGAGTAAGGTCCAGAAATAGGTGAAGAATCTTTAAAAAACTCCATAATTTTAACTAATTCATCTGCCTTAATATCTCTCATTTCCCTATTTGTATTAAGATTAATCATATTGGATATAGCTGGTCTTCTTATACCAAGATGGGCGGCAAGCTTGGCTTGGCTCCCTCGTCCCATTTTATCAAGCTCTTTTTTTATCCAAATTTTTAGCTCTTTTTGCCTAATCATAATTAAGTTTATTCCTTATTTTTAAAGTCCTTACAATACAAAAAATACAATGATACGTTTTTCGTATTGACTAAATATTTTTGATATCGTATTTTTATCGCTATGATAAAAACATATACGAAAACCGCAAAACTCATAATTGAGTATCTAGGTGGGTATAAAAAAGTTGCTAATATCGTTAATCGCAATGTTATTGTAATTAGAAAATGGGCTTACCCTTTTGAAAAGCGAGAGGGTAAAGGCGGCATCATTCCAGCTAAATACCAAATTATGCTTTTGAACTATGCACGTGATCATGGGATAGATTTGCGTCCTGATGATTTTTTTTATCCCGAGCGCTTGCAGAGATTAATGCAAGAGCAAGTCCCCCCAATGTCGAAAATTTGCAAGAGCTGCGGTGTTGATCACACCGGAGAAACTTTACAGCATTAAGGAGACAAAGATGGCTGTAGAAAAGAAATACGAACTTACTGATGAAACAATTGAGTTTAGAGGGAAAACTCT